>JALQXU010000003.1 GCA_023263045.1 Pontimonas sp. | reverse complement strand
CGGACCATCCGCGATCACGGAGCCCTCAGTCACCTTGTCGCCCACGCTGACGCGGACTTGGTGGTTGTAGTTGGTGCCCTGGTTGGAGCGATCGAACTTACGCAGGTGATAGGTCTTCGACCCACCCTTGTCCTGCTTGACAACCGCGTAGTCAGCACACACCTCGGTAACCACACCGGGAGCTTCGGCTACAACGACGTCACCGGCGTCCACCGCGGCGAAGGACTCCATACCGGTTCCCACAATCGGAGACTCCGAGCGGAGCAGCGGCACAGCTTGGCGCTGCATGTTGGCACCCATGAGTGCACGGTTAGCGTCGTCGTGCTCGAGAAACGGAATCAGCGAGGTCGCCACCGAGACCATTTGGCGGGGAGAAACATCGACATAGTCGACGAGGTCGGGGGAAACCAGTTCCACCTCTCCACCCTTCTTACGGACAAGAACCTTGTCTTCGGCGAAGGTGCCATCGGAGTTCAGCGGTGTACCGGCCTGGGCGACGACGAATTCGTCCTCGTCACTCGCGGTCAAGTAGTCGATGTTCTTTGACACCTTGCCCTTGACGACTCGGCGGTACGGGGTCTCGATGAAACCAAAGGCGTTGATACGCGCGAACGATGCGAGCGAACCAATCAGACCAATGTTGGGACCTTCAGGGGTCTCGATCGGGCACATACGTCCGTAGTGCGACGGGTGAACGTCACGAACCTCCACACCAGCACGCTCACGGCTGAGACCACCCGGTCCCAAGGCCGACAAACGACGCTTGTGCGTCAGACCCGAGAGAGGGTTGTTCTGGTCCATGAACTGCGAGAGCTGGCTGGTGCCAAAGAACTCCTTGATGGCAGCCACGACGGGACGCACGTTGATCAGGGTTTGAGGGGTAATCGCCTCAATGTCCTGTGTGGTCATACGCTCGCGGACCACACGCTCCATGCGCGAGAGTCCGGTGCGAACCTGGTTCTGGATCAACTCACCCACGGCGCGGATACGGCGGTTACCAAAGTGGTCGATGTCATCGACGTCCAGACGGATGTCCACCTTCTTGCCGGCGCGACTTCCCTCGATGTGGGTGCGACCATCGTGGAGAGCGACCAAGTACTTGATGGTCGCGATGATGTCCTCAATGGTGAGCACCGTGGTGTCCAGCGGAAGCTCAATTCCGAGCTTGCGGTTGAGCTTGTAACGACCCACCTTCGCCAGGTCATAGCGCTTCGGGTTGAAGTAGAAGTTATCCAACAGCAAGCGTGCTGCCTCCGCGGCGACCTGCTCGCCCGGACGCAACTTGCGATAAATGTCCTTGAGGGCTTCCTCTTTGGTGAGGATGGTGTCCTTCTCGAGCGCTTCCTCGATGGAGGCGAAACCAGCGAAGTGCTTCGCGATGTCCTCAGAGGTCAGACCGAGTGCCTTCAAGAAGACGGTGACGGACTGCTTACGCTTCCGGTCGATACGCACACCCACCTGGTCGCGCTTGTCGACCTCGAACTCAAGCCATGCTCCACGGCTGGGGATGACGCGGACCGAGTGGATTTCTTTGTCGCTCAGCTTGTCGAGCGCGGTCTCGAAATACACACCGGGGCTTCGCACCAGCTGCGAGACAACGACACGCTCGGTTCCGTTGATGATGAAGGTTCCCTTTTCGGTCATCAGGGGGAAGTCACCCATGAAAACCGTCTGGGTCTTGATTTCACCGGTCTGGTGATTCATGAACTCGGCTTCGACATACAGCGGAGCGGCATAGGTCTTGCCGCGCTCCTTGCACTCGTCGAGCGAATACTTTTCCTCTTCGAGGTAGGGGTTCGCGAAGGAGAGCTGCATGGTCTCAGAGGTGTCTTCGATGGGAGAGATCTCCTCGAAGATTTCCTGAAGACCGCTGCGCTCGGAAACAACGGGCAGCCCTTGGGCTTTCGCCTCCGCTACGCGCTTCTTCCAAACAGGGGAACCGACCAGCCACTCGAAGCTCTCGGTCTGCAACGCGAGCAGATCGGGAACCTCCAGGGTGTCGTTGATTTTGGCGAACGAGAGCCGCTGGGCGACTCGACCGTTCTTGGCAGTGGATGTAGATGCAGAACGAGCAACAGCCAAGAGAAATAACCTCCAGGGCTCACCGAGGGAGCCTCATCGTGGGTGACCAAACCGAACGGGACGCAACCGCTGGAACTCAGCACAAAGAGTTCACCCCGCCGCTATACTCGGGGCTCTCGTGTCGACCGCAATATGACGGCACAAGAAGTCAGGGAAGCAAACCTCTAGTGTATACGGGTTTATAACAATTTGTCTACTTCTTCTGGCGCGACGGGCTGGGGATAATCTCCGCAAGCGAGCGGTGACCCGGTTACCCTGACCCCGTGGCGGATTCATCGTGGGTCGAAGGGGAAGCAGTGCGCCTGTTTGCCCTCCACGAGCTCACCCACAGCTGGTCTTTCCGATTCGATCGCGCCACCACTCGGTTAGGACAGTGTGACCACCGATCGAGGACTATCTCGGTCTCGCGGCACCTCGCCCACAAGGCCACCCCCGATGAGGTCACCCAGGTACTGCTGCACGAGATTGCGCATGCGCTGGCTGGTCCACGGGCAGCGCATGGCCCCCGGTGGAGAACCCTTGCCCGCTCCATTGGCTATCGCGGTGGCAGGACTCACACGATCGAGCCAGCACTCGAGCGAGCGAGGTGGCGTGGTGTGTGCCCCCAGGGCCACGAGGTGATTCGATTTCGCAAACCCAGCAAGCCGGTGTCGTGTTCGAGATGCGATCGAAGCTTCAACCAGGCCTACCTCGTGACCTGGAGCGCGAGAGACTAATCCTCGACGGTGACGTCTTTCCAGAAGGCGACATACCCGGTGAAATCCACTCCAACGCGCTCAATGGCTCCCGGGCGAAGGTCGTCGTAAGAGAAAGCGCGGTCCTGATAGGCCCGCCCGTCCACGCTCAGCGTGTAGTAGTGGCACTCGCCTTTCCATGAACACGTGTAGCTGGTGGGGCTACCGGAGAAAAACTCTCGGTGCAGTGACGACGGAGGGAAGTACCAGTTGCCCTCAATCTTCACGAGTTCCGACTCTGGGGCCTCGGCAATCACGGTGCCCTGGATATGTGCTCTCATAGTCTGAAGAGTAGCCGCCCAACCTGATGATGGAGAAGGAGCCCGATCGGTATGAAATTTGCCCTCGAAGTCTCTCTCCCGTGCAGGGTGTCCGAAGCTTTCGACGCACTCCACAATCCCGAGGTTTTTGTTGCCGTTTCGCGCCCTTTCCTCGCCTTCGAGCCCATCTCACCTGCTCCGTTTCCCTCCCGATACGACTCGGGTAAGTCTTACGTGGTGCGAGTCAAAGCCCTCGGGGTCGTGAGTCTGGGCAGCCAAGAAATCAATCCGGTCAGTACCTCAGAGGGAATGACCCGAACGTTTCAGGACAACGGTCGAGGACTCACCGGCCTCCTCGCACAAGTGACCAGGTTTCGCCACACCATGACGCTTCGACCAAGCGGTGTGGGGCCCACCATTCTTCGCGACGAGCTCGATTTTGATGCGGGTGTTCTGACTCCTCTTCTAGGGCTGAGTTTCCGATTGTTCTGGTGGTGGCGACACGCCATGATGAAGAGGCTTGCACCCCAGTGGCAGAGCGAGACCACTCGAGCGTGGGAGAGTCGCTATCGCTCCACGATGTGGAGTGGACGGGTGAACCCGACCCTCACCTCAGCAGTCGACTCTCTTACTCCAGGGACTGCCCTGGATGTGGGGTGCGGTGAGGGAGCAGACGCACTGTGGCTCGCCGAACAAGGCTTCGAGGTAACCGCGGTCGACGCGTCACCGAGAGCGCTGGCCAGGGGCGAAGCTGAGCGGGTGACCCGGGTGAGGAGAGACGCTCGGCCGCGATCAGTTCGATGGATTGCCTGCGATGTCGTGACTGACGCACTCCCCACACCACCGGATCAGTACGACCTTGTCACCGCACATTTCCTCCATATGCCCGCTGCCGATCGAAAAATCGTGTGGCCGAAACTCGTCGACGCCGTTGCCCCGGGCGGAACCCTGCTGATTGTTGGGCACGCTCTCGAAGACCTTGAAGCGGGAATTCGCCGACCTCCGGCGGAACTTATGTTCGACACGAAAGAGTTGCTGGCGGCCATTCCAAAGGGGTGGAGCCACCGAGAGGTCACGGTGATGACTCGTGAACAGGTCGCCTCGGACGGGGCTACCGCCATCGTCCACGACATCGTGGCGAAAGGTGTTCGCTAAGGCAAAGCCCCCACGCTCGCCAGGGCAGCCTTGACCAGCGAACCTCGACCACCCTCCATCTCGACCAAGACCTCGTGGGAGGTTGCCTGCTCGGGGCTGAGCCAGGTGAGCTCCAGAGCGTCCTGCCGGGGTTCACACGTTCCCGTGACCGGAACGACATAGACCAGAGACACGGCGTGCTGGCGATGGTCTTGATACTTGGCTCCCGGATAGGGGAAGTACTCGGCAATGTGAGCTGGTTGCGGTGTCGGGGGAATCTGAGGGAACGCCATCGGACCCAAGTCTTTTTCGAGGTGACGGAAAAGGGCGTCTCTCACGGTCTCGCCAAACATCACCCGCCCTGCGACGAGAGCCCTCGCAATCGAGCCCTCTGAGGAGACGCGCAGCAACAGACCCACTTCACTGACGTTGCCCATGCCATCGAGTCGAACCGGAACCGCTTCGACATAGAGAAGAGGTAAGCGCTGACGGATCTCGGCGAGCTCGTCGTCAGACAGCCACCCGGGATTGGGGTCAGGGGTTCTCGTGGAGGACATACTTCTTTTTTACTCCGAATCCTTCTGCTGGTGAAGAGCTCCCGCCTGAACAAGGGCTCCCCGGAAAATCTCTTCGTTTACTCGCCAATAGCCGTGCTCGACACCGTCAATGAGAATGACCGGAACCTTGTCGGTATAAAACTCCAACCATTCAGGTTTTTCCTCGACCAAACACTTCTCGAGAACAACGTTCGCATAGCCAGGAAGCACGGACTCAATCAGGTCTGTGGCCTCCTCGCACAGGTGGCACGCCTCCCTGCCGATCACCGTGACCCGAACATTGTCCATGCCAAAAGCCTATGCTGAGACACGATGACTCCTCCCCGGAACTCCTCGACTGGTTCACCCCCGGTCATGGTGTTTGTCGATGTAGACAACACACTGGTCAAAGGGGCGACCATATATATGTTCGGTATCGAGGCATGGAAGTCCGGCTTCATCAAATGGCATCACGTCATACCCGCACTCTTCCAACAGCGCTACTTCATTCGGAAGGGCGAAACAACCCATCGCCTCAAGTCCACGAGAGAGCGTGCACAATCCCTCGTAGCAGGGCATCAGGTGAAGGATTTTGAGAAAGTGGCCGAGGTCGCCTGGCGCAGGTCCATCGCTCCGAAGGTATTTCCCGAAATGATTGAGCGCCTCAACTGGCACAAGTCCCAAGGCCACCAAACCTGGCTACTGACTGCCAGCCCTCAGGGGCTCGCCTCCGTGATGGCGCGCGACCTCGGTCTCACCGGAGCAATGGGGACCACGTTGGAAGTGAATGATGGTGCTTTCACGGGAGAAATCGACGGTGAACTCTTACACGGTCCACTCAAAACCGAAGCCGCCCTGGCTAAAGCCTCCGAGCACGGGGTGGACCTTCGAACCTGTTACGGGTACTCAGACTCCGCGGCAGATATTCCCCTCCTCGAGAGTGTGGGGCACCCTGTCGCCGTCAACCCCGACCACACCCTGCTCTCTCACGCCACCACGAAGTCGTGGCCCGTCATCTGGCCCGAGGCAACCAACCGTCACCAAGCGCATCGCTCAAAAAAGGCAGAGAAAAACGCCGGTCGCTAGACAGTGACCGGCGTCCCCCAGTGATGGTCGCTACTTCTTATTGCGACGCTGGTGGCGAGTCTTGCGCAACAACTTGCGGTGCTTCTTCTTCGCCATGCGCTTGCGGCGCTTCTTGATAACAGAACCCATGAATTTCCTTTAGACCTGATGTCGTCGGTGTTGATCTGCCAGCAGACAACTTAGGGAGTCTAGCGCAGAGCCGAAAGCTCAGCCGACCTCGCCCATTTCCCGCACCTCACCGGCTTGGTAGACAATCTGTGACACCGCTGATTCGGGAATACGGAATGACCGCCCAAACCGCACCGCGGGGAGCTCTCCCGAGTGAACGAGCCGATACACCGTCATCGTCGAGACACGCATCATCTCTGCGACCTCACCGACGGTGAGAAATCGCAGGTGGGATAGTGGCTGGGTCATTGCGGCTTTCTGAGGTGATAACCCGATAACCCTAGAGCGCAGGCAGGTGGCTGTAAAGACCTAGAGGCGAACCTTTGCCAAAACGTCATCAAGCCACGCCATGACGTCCTTCGCGAGAGAACCCACAGCAACGCCCTGCTCGCGCAAATCAACATAGGGCTTCGTCGAGTCCTCCGGGACAGAACCCCCCACCCACGCCTGAACGCGTGCCAGGGACGACTCGTCGAAGCGGTAGTAACGGTGTTGACCTTCTTCTCTGGCCACGACAACACCCGCATCGCGCAACGCTTTCAGGTGCTTGGACACTGTCGGTTGGGTGATGCCCAGGGCCTCCACTAGCTGCCCCACGCTCTTCTCCGAGCCTGCGCGCAGCAAATCAACAATGTCTCGACGGGTGGGGTCAGCAAGCACATCAAATACGTCACTCATAAAGGGGTAGCGTACTCGCACCCTGTTGGGAGTACCATGGCTGGCGGTTGTCTAAAGGTCAGATGAGGAAGAAGGCCACGTGACGTGTCGTCATGGCTAGGAACACTCAAGCGCCGCTCTACCAGGCGACGCTCCCGCCGGGTCTCCCCCGTCCCGGGTCTTGCCCCCTACTCGAGGCCATCTGGAGTGAGGGGTGTGCTCTTTCGCGTCCAAGCTCTGCTCGGTGGCGGAGCGGCAACCGCCACAATCTTCATTTTTCTTTTTCTGATCACCGTCACGACGGTGATGCTGATGCTCCCGATGGCCTCTGCTTCGGGCGAGATCACGCCGCTGTCTGACGCGCTGTTCACCGCAGTCTCCGCAATCTGTGTCACGGGCCTCACGGTCGTCAACATGGCGACCCATTGGTCAGCCTTTGGTCACCTCGTGGTTTTCCTCGGTCTCCAGATCGGAGGAATCGGAGTGATGACCCTGGCGACGATTCTCGCCGTCATTGCCTCCAAGCGTTTGGGGCTCTCGGTGCGGAAGATGATGGCTGGAGACGTGGACCCCTCCCGCCTCCACGAGCGCGAAGGTCAAGACTCACACGGCATGCGCTTGTCCGAGGTCAAGGGTCTTCTCAAGACCGTCTTCATCAGTGTGATCGTCATCGAGCTGGCCCTTGCGGCCATCATTGTTCCTCGTCTCATCGTGTGGGGCCTCGACCCGGTTACCGCGCTCTGGCAGGGGGGCTACCTCGCAGCCTCTGCTTTTACGAACACTGGTTTCGTCCCACTCGTCGATGGTCTCTCACCGTTCGTGAACGACCCCATCATGGTGTTCACCATGGGCATCGGGGTGTTCTTAGGAAGCATTGGATTCCCCGTCATCTACGCGATTGCCCGAGCCCTCAAGACCGTTCGCCTACGCAGATTGCACCGCACTTTCGCTCACGCACGCTTAGGCATCCACGCCAAACTCACACTCACCACCACCACCATCTTGTTGGTCATCGGTGCGCTCGCTATCGGAGCACTCGAGTGGGGGAATGAGAAGACACTGGGGTCCCAGCCAGGTGCGTATCGACCGATGACCGCGCTTTTTGTTTCGATGATGTCTCGCTCAGGCGGCTTCAACACCGTCGACACCTCTGAGATGAACGGCGCCACCCTGTTGGTTCTCGACATGCTGATGTTTGTGGGCGGAGGTTCAGCGTCAACAGCGGGAGGAATCAAAGTCACCACCTTGGCGATATTGTTCCTCGCCGCGTTTGCTGAAGCGCGGGGCGACCAGGACATCGTCGCCTATGAGCGACGGATTCCCTCCGACACTGTTCGTCTGGCTGTGAGCGTGGTGCTCTGGGGTGCGAGCATCGTCGCGATTGCGACGATCGCACTGCTTCGGATTACTGATGCGCCGCTCGATCGAGTCCTCTTCGACGTGATTTCTGCGTTTGCTACCTGTGGTCTCACCGCTGGACTTACCGCCAATGACCTTCCCGACTCTGCCAAATACGTGCTCTCAGCAACCATGCTGTTGGGACGTGTTGGTACAGTGACACTCGCTACAGCACTCAGTGGAACCCATCGCCAGACGGTGTACCGCCGGGCTAAAGAAAGGCCGATCGTTGGTTGAGAAAATTCCCCATGACGCCCCTGTCCTGGTTATTGGTCTGGGACGATTTGGTGCCGCAACAGCAGGAGAGCTCGACAAGCTTGGGCGCGATGTGCTCGCCGTCGACGAGGACCCGGCTCTCGTCCAGAAATGGTCGGACCGTGTGAAGCACACCGCGGTGCTCGACGCGAGGAACATGAATGCTCTCGAGCAGATCGGTGCCAGAGACTTCCCCATTGCCGTCGTGGCGACAGGTTCCTCCATCGAAGCCAGCGTGCTCATTACGACCAACTTGGTCGATATGAAGGTCCCACAGATTTGGGCCAAAGCGATTAGTGAATCGCACGGAAAGATCCTGACTCGCATCGGTGCCCACCGCGTGATCTATCCCGAGCGCGAAGCTGGTGAGCGCGTGGCACACCTGGTGTCCGGTCGCATGATCGACTTCATTCGCTTTGATGACAATTTCGCCCTGGTGAAGATGTATCCGCCGAAGCCAATTCGCGGACTCTCCCTGACCGACTCTCAGGTGCGCTCGAAGTACAACATCACCGTGGTCGGTGTGAAGTCACCGGGCAAACCCTTCACCTACGCGACAGAGAAGACGGTTGTCACCAACCACGACCTCATCATCGTGTCGGGAACCAACGAAGACATCGAAACCTTCGCGGCACTCGACAAGTAGTTAGCCCTTCGCCATCCCCTCGGCACGCGCGATAGCGGCGGCACTGGCCTGTCGAATAATTGCGCTGAGATCAGCTGCCTCGTAGACACCCAGTGCAGCTTGAGTAGTGCCACCAGGGCTGGTGACCGCTTCACGAAGCTCCTCGGGGGTTTTTCCCGAGGACTCAAGAAGTTCCATCGCTCCGGCGAAGGTGCCCTGCACCATCGTGGTCGCCTCCTCGGGTGTAAAACCGTGCTCCCTGGCGACCTCGACGAAACGCTCGATAAAGAAGTACACAAACGCTGGTCCCGAACCAGAGAACGTGCTCAAAGCATTCAGAGAGGACTCTTCCACAGGAAGGACCGCTCCCACCGTCTCGAAAACTCTCACGACGGCCTCACGTTGCTCCGGGCTCACGCGACTACCCACCGAGAGACCGGTCACACCGTGTCTGACCTGAGAGGGAGTGTTGGGCATCGTTCGGATCACAGCCCCAGGCCACACAGCCTCCATCTGAGCGACCGTGATGCCAGCGGCAATACTGACCATGACCGCAGACGCAGGAGCATGGGGTGCAACCTCTTCGAGAAGCCCCAGGAGGTAGTGGGGCTTGACGCCTAGCACGATGATGTCGGCGCCTTCGATGGCCCAGCGGTTAGCTTGCGCGTCTTCTTCGAGGCTCTTCGCCTCCACACCGGGGCCAGCGAGCGAGGAAGCTGTCGCAGCTGAGGCACTCGTCACTCGGATACCCGCCCAGGAGTCCGGGGTTTGTTGCAGACCGCCAAGAATCGCACCGCCCATATGTCCGGTGCCGAGAATTGCAATCTGCGGAAGTGAGTGTGCCACGGTGCCAGTGTAGATTGGTCAGACGTTGTTGGCAGTGACGCTAGGAATGGACGACATCATGGGTGACAAGAAGAAGTCCCAGGACTCACTTCCTCCCCGCGAACCTATCCTCGCCGCCCTCCTCGAAGGCTCAGACGCCGATGCCGTCTTGCGTCTGTCGACAACAGCCGAGCCCGATGGTCATTGGGTTATCGCAGCCACCATTCAAGTGGCTGAGGCTCTTCCCAACTACGTGCTCGCTCACGCACTCAACGACGCAAAGCGTCGGGTTCGTGAGGTGGTGGGTGAAACCGCCGAAATCTATATCGAGCCAGAGCTGGTGAGAGACACATCGGAGACTCAGCCAGAAACTGATGTCATAGTCATTAAGGCATCAGACTAAAAGGAGACCCATGGACCTCGTTCGCGATATCACGCTCATCGTCCACTTCATCGGACTAGCCCTCATTATCGGCCCGTTCATCGTACAGATGCGGGCACACTCCGGCTATTCCTTTGGCTGGGTACTCACCGGAGCAAGCATCCAGTTGGTGACCGGTCTGCTCTTGACGGGTCTGGCGGAAATGCGTCTCGCCGATGACCCCGACATGGCGGTGAACCACGCCAAAATCGCGGTCAAGAGTGTCATCGCTCTCATCATCTTTATCGTTGCCCTCGTGGCCTATCGCAAACAAAAGAAGCTGACGAGCGGGGATAACGAGCGCTCACTGTTGCCGCTTCTCCACACCGCCGGCGCATTGGCGGTGACCAACACCGTCATTGCTGTGGTGTGGTCCGGAGTTGTGAGCTAACTACTTCGTCGAAAAGAAGTCGGTCAGCAGCGCTCCACACTCGCTCTCCAGAACACCACCGCGGACTTCCTCCACGCGATGGGGAAGGCTTCGATCCCGCACGAGATCATGTTTGCTCCCGGCGGCCCCGGCCTTGTCATCCCACGCCCCAAAAACAAGTCGGGAAATCCTGGCCTGCGTGATGGCACCCGCACACATCACGCATGGCTCTAGTGTCACAACCAGCGTGTGGTCAGAAAGATTGGTCGTGTCCAGCGCGTGACCAGCAAGCCTGAGCGCTACGACTTCGGCGTGACCGGTCGGATCGTGGTCGCGCTCTTTAGTGTTGGTCGCACTGGCGACGACAACTCCGGCAGGGTCCACGACGAGTGCTGCAACCGGAACATCACCGGTGGACAGCGCCTGGGATGCTAGCTCCAAGGCTTTGCGCATGAGCTCGGTGTCGTCAACCACGAGCCCACCTTATCCAGTGACTCTCCCTCGGGTAGTGTGAGGCTCATGCAGGTGCACGTGGCAGACCACCCCCTCATTTCCCACAAACTCTCCATTCTTCGCGATGAGGCAACACCCTCTCCGGTGTTTCGCGCTCTGACCTCGGAACTGGTCACGCTGCTCGCCTACGAAGCCACACGCCACATCCGGGTCGAAGACCACCCGATTAAGACCCCCGTCACACAGACCACGGGGAAGAAGCTCGCAAAACCACGGCCGGTCGTCGTCCCCATCCTTCGAGCGGGACTGGGAATGCTGGAAGGAATGACCCAGCTTCTCCCCAGCGCTGAAGTCGGTTTTCTCGGCATGGTGCGCGACGAGACAACCCTGCAGCCCAGCGTCTATGCGGAACGTCTACCGGAAGATCTCTCTGATCGACAGTGCTTCATCCTTGACCCCATGTTGGCTACTGGCGGATCACTTTTGCAGGCCATCAACTTTGTGTTCGACAAGGGAGCTATCGATGTCACGGCAGTATGTCTCCTCGGGGCACCAGAGGGTCTTGCCGCTTTGGAGAAAGCCACGGAGGGTCGCGATGTGACCATCGTCTTGGGTGCGCTTGATGAAAAACTCAACGAACATGGCTTCATCGTTCCTGGTCTCGGTGACGCCGGTGACCGGCTCTATGGCACCGTCGGATAACGTCATCGAACTTGACGCCCCTTCGCACATGGCTCGATAATCAAGCCATGCAGAGCCGACACTTGTCCCTGGCGATGGTGATTCGCCGCGAGCTCTGTTGCTGTCGAATGTGTGGCTAACACCCTCCTGACCGACCTCGGGCCTGTGGCCCCTTTCAGAATCGACAGACTATGACAACCTCTCCTCGCGAACCACGAGGGTTCGCTCTCTATGTGGGCATTAGTGAAGCTGACGCCCACGCAGCAGGCATAAGCCTGCAGCAGCTCGTGACTGATTTGAAGAAAACGGTCGACGATCACGTTCCCGGCACAGAAACGCACGCGGCCATCGCTTTGGCACCAGAAGGTGCCGGGGGTAGACACCTCGATATTGTGCGGATGGCTCTGCACGACCCGATTGCCCTCGGAAAATTGGGGAAGAGCGCCCCGACCCCCGAATCTGAGGTCGTCATCGATATCTCTCGAAAGCGCGTGCTCATCGATGGCGAGCAGGCTGCCCTGACCTACAAAGAGTTTGCGCTCCTCCAGTTCCTCGTTCTCCGTGAAGGCCAAACGGTGAACCGGGAGGTCATCATTGACGCTCTCTGGGCTGAGGGTGATGAGGATGCACCGGAAGCTCGAACCATCGATGTTCACGTCCGCCGACTGCGCTCAAAACTGGGTCGGTACGAGGACATTGTCCGAACTGTGCGCGGGGTGGGCTATCGGTTCGATCGTCACGCCGATGTCACCATCAACTATGGTGTGGCCCAGTCTCCGGACATGATTTAGGGGCTTTCCACGCCTTTTTCACTGACACTAGACACCGTTACCATTCTGTTATATATTCGTCACATCGTCAGTTGTTTGCTGTGACAGCTCTCGTGAATGTGATTGCAAAACACTCTTGGTGCAAGGGAATAGGGTCGGCCGCTCGCCTCAGCGGCCGGCCCTTATCATTTCCCCGATAGTCCTCCCAGCAGCAAGTCCTACTCTTGGTCTATGACCACAGGCCCTGCGATCGTCTGGTTACGGAGCGATCTCCGACTGGCCGATAACCCTGCCCTCGACGCAGCCATCGCCACCGGAGAAGAGGTTGTCGTGGTCTATGTACGCGATGAGGTGACCGACGGGTCGCGTCCGCTAGGAGCAGCCTCACGGTGGTGGCTTCACCACTCCCTGACCGCGCTTGCGTCTTCACTCGAGGCCATCGGTGGCTCCCTCGTGCTCCGCACGGGCAGTGGCCCCGACACCATCCGAGACCTCGTCTCTGAGACTGGCGCCTTCGCAGTGTTCTGGAACCGCCGCTACGGTCTTGCCCGGGAAGCAGACGCACAGCTGAAAGAAGATCTGCGAGGCAGGGGCATCACCTGTGAAAGTTTTGCGGGCAATCTCTTGTTTGAGCCGTGGACGGTTCGGACCGGTGATGGTAACCCGTTCAAAGTGTTCACGCCGTTTTGGCGAGCAGCCCTCGCGGGTGAACCTCCCCGCGCTCCGCTGCCAGCCCCCACGCAGATCAGGTCCCTGCGGGACGTGACCTCCGAGAACCTTGAATCGTGGAATCTGCTTCCAACACGGCCCGATTGGTCCGGCGGACTCCAGGAGATGTGGACTCCTGGAGAAAAAGGTGCCCACGAGCGGCTTGACGATTTTGTCGAGAACACCCTTCGGCTGTATCACCGACGTGATGAGCCCGGCCCTGTCACGACCTCGCGGCTGAGCCCGCACCTGCGATTTGGCGAACTCAGCCCCCATCAGATTTGGGCAAAGCTCGATCGGACGCTTCCTGCTGATGCCGACAAGAACAAAGCAAAGTTTCTTTCCGAAGTGGGGTGGAGAGAGTTCTCCTACAACATCCTTTTTCACTTCCCCGAGCTCGATACGAAGAATTTCCGTCCCGAGTTCGATCACTTCCCCTGGGGTGATGCTGACCCGGAGCTCATCACTGCCTGGCAAAAAGGGAAGACCGGAGTACCGCTGGTGGACGCAGGGATGCGAGAGCTGTGGGCCACCGGCTACATGCACAACCGCGTTCGCATGGTGGTGGCCTCCTTCCTCATCAAGAACATGTTGATCGACTGGCGCGTGGGCGAGGCATGGTTCTGGGACACCCTGGTCGATGCCGATGAGGCCAACAATCCCGCGAGCTGGCAGTGGGTCGCCGGCAGTGGCGCCGACGCCGCTCCGTATTTCCGGGTGTTCAACCCGATGCTCCAAGCGGAGAAATTTGATCCACAGCAGGAATACATTCGCCGCTGGGTTCCAGAGTTTGGGACCTCGGACTACCCTGCCGAGCCCATTGTCGATCTCAAAGCCAGCCGTGACCGCGCACTGAGCGCGTTTGAGGAGCTCAAGGCCTTGCGCCAGGCTTCGTGATGCACTGTGCCGCGAGAGAATTTCCTCGCGCAATCGCATCAGGAAGCGATTCACCCTTCACTAAACCGGCCAAGAGACCTGCGTTAAAGGAATCACCCGCTCCCGTCGGATCCACGCTCTCGAGTGGTTGGGCGACGGGAATCATTTGAGCATCACCACCCTCGGTCAACCAGACTCCCTGTGAGCCTTGAGTAACAACGGCTCGAGAAAAGTGGCTTCCCAAAAACTCGACGGCCCTCCCTAGTGAATCTGTACCGGCGAGAATCGCAGCTTCATCTTCGTTACATCTCAGGAGCGACACCTCGCGGGTGGCTTCCAGGAAACGCTCCACACCAAAGTCGTGGATAAAACCACTCGAAGAGGCATCCACAGCCACTTCCACTCCGTGTAATCGAGCGCGAGAAATAAACTCCGGAATCGTCTCAGGGTGGGAGTGATGGAACATGCTGTAGCCAGTGAGGTGCACCCAGGATGCGCCCTCCACCAGTTCTCGCTCGATGGCAGCAAAATCCAGCTCGGTGTTGGCTCCGCGATCGGTGAGCATGGTCCTCGACTCTGCCTCCACCACAATCACGATGGTTCCCGTAGGACGAATCTCATCTGCAACCAGGTGGGGTATCACGCCGGCTTTCTGAAACTCCTCAGAAAATCGCTCCACGTCACTCGCGCCAACTCGACCAACAAAGTCGACCTCGACCCCCGACGAGGCAAGCCAGACGGCGGTATTCGCAGCAGATCCGCCCGAACTCTTCACAATGCTGGCCGGGGTGTCGGTGTTGTGTCGCAGGGGCATCGAGATGGTGGCGAGGATGTCATCGATGACATCGCCTACGACCAGGACTCGAGGCTGTTTCACTGCCGGGCTGACCAGGCCGTCGCTATCTCTGCGGCGACAGCGATGTTGTTGCTGACCAAGTCCAGGTTCACACCCAAGCTCGCACCCTTCGAGTGCTCGACGATGTAGGAGAGGACATAGGGCGTCACGTCTTTTCCGCGAATTCCGTCCTGGGTTGCGCTCGCGAGGGCCTCCTCGAGCATTCGATCGTGAGTGGCCGGGTCCCACTGCTGGTCGTGGGGCACCGGGTTGGCGACCACGATGCCGTGCCGATAGCCCAGCGCATCACGAGCCTGCATGATGGCGGCTACCTCAGCACCGCTCTCCACTCTCCAGTCCAATGAATAGTCGCTCTCGCTGAGCCAAAATGCCGGAAAGACATCGGTCCGATAGCCCACCACGGGGACACTGAGGGTCTCAAGACGCTCAAGCGTCGCAGAAATATCCAGAATGGATTTCACTCCGGCGGAGACCACGGTGATCGGGGTGGTGGCGAGTACCGACAGGTCGGCTGACTCGTCAAAAGTTTCATTCGCTCCCCGGTGCACACCGCCTAACCCACCCGTCGCAAAGACTCGAACACCGGCAAGTGCGGCGAGCGAAGCGGTCGAGGCCACCGTCGTCGCGCCGGAGATACCCTTACCAATGACAACGGGGAGGTCCCTCACACTGGCTTTATCGATATCTTCCGTGGCAATGCGCTCGAGCTGCTGGGAACTCAGCCCCACGGTGGGAACACCATCGATAACTGCCACCGTCGCCGGTGTAGCGCCAGCGGCGCGAATCTGACCCTCAAAGCGCTGTGCGGCAGCGAGGTTCTCTGGCCTAGGAAGCCCGTGGGCGATGATGGTGGATTCGAGAGCGACAACGGGAGTTCCCTCGGAGAGAGCGTCCTGGACTTCGTCAGATGTCCGCACCACAGTCATGCCTCTAGCGTATTCGCCTGGCTACCCGACCTTGCTCTCTATATACCCCCTGGGGTATGCTGAAGCTGTGGCGCGCACCCAGGAACAAGGCTTTGACTTTGGCGAAAAGGTCGACGGCATCGACATCCCCGTTTTCAACGAACGGGCTGTGCGAGCCTCTGCCGGAATTCTGTTCCTCCTCGGCTTCAGCGCGGTGTCCTACGCCTTCTTCACGGGCGACTTCCAACCCGTGCGCGGGTTCGCCATTCTCTTCCTCATCGACATGGGTATTCGAATAGGGCTTAACCACCGATTCGCACCCTCCATGGCTCTCGGTGCCCTGATTGTCCGACGCCAGCGCCCCGAGTGGGTGGGAGCAGCTCAGAAACGTCTTGCGTGGTCGCTCGGTTTTGGCATGGCATTCGTCGCGTGCATGGGGATGGGTTTCCTGGGTCTGCAAAACGAATACATGCTGCTGTTTTGTGGGTTTTGTCTGAGTCTTATGTTTCTGGAAACCGCGTTTGGAATTTGTGTGGGGTGTGAGCTCTACCGAGTTTTTTCCAAAGAAAAGCCGCAACTATGTCCAGGGGATGTTTGCGACTACACACCTCCGACGAGAAAGAGCCTCTTCAGCACTGAGACCCACACTCACTAGAGCTGGCTTCGAATAGCCCAGAGATCAGGGAACACCGGGTTGAACAGAGTCGAGGCGAGATACCCCACACCGGAAGATCCCCCAGTGCCTGGTTTTCTCCCGATTGTTCGCTCCACCATCTTCACGTGTCGATAGCGCCATTCCCCCAGACCCTCATCGAGGTCGACCAATGCTTCACACACGAGCGCTGACTCTGGATCGCTGTGGTGGAGGGACACCAAGACGCTCTGGACGTCCTGTCTAGGCTCCCACGGAGTCGTCACATCACGGTCTAGAACGTCATCTGGCATCCGATGTCCTCGAACATGGCAGTAGCGCAGAGCAGAATCCCACACGCTGGGCCTCGCCATCGCTGCCTCCACTCGAGTCCTCGCCGGCGAGCCTGGCACCAGGTGCTCGGCCATCTTCATTCCGGTGCCCTCCTCGGCACCCTCACCCGCGTGATCTCTGCGGCCCAACACAGCCTCGACCTCACGAAATTGCGCGGACTGGAAGCCGCTCGCCGAAGACAGACGTGATCGAAACGACTGAAACTGGAGTGGGGTCATTGTCTCCAGGACATCGATCTGCTGAACGCAGGTTTTCATAATCGAGCGCACCCGACCCAACAGCGCGAGGGAGCGATGGGTGTCGCCCGCTTCCAAAGCCGGTTGAAGAGCAGCGAGTTCGTGCAGGATCTGCTGAAACCACAGCTCATACACCTGGTGGATCGTGATGAAGAGCAACTCATCGTGCTCAGGTCCCTCCGAGAGGGGTTGCTGGAGTGTGAGCAGCTCATCGACCTTCAGATAGGTCGTGTAGGTAACGGCTTTGTGGTGATCAGCAGTGGGCATCAGGTAACCCTACTCTCGGAAGCGCCCACCTCCCGATACGCTCCCGACTCCATCAGTCCGCGCAAACGATCAAATCCATCCCACACCTCGGTATAGGACGTAGCGAGTGGCGAAATGGCGAGGCGAATGGCGTCGGGTTGACGATAATCGGGCACCACATTCACCATTTGGCGGAGCGCGAGCGCGATGGTCGCGGCTTCTGGATGGCGAACGATGATGTGGCCACCTCGGTGAGCCGCCTCACGCGGGGTACCTAAGGTAAAACCGTGAGGTGCTAGCCACGCATCAACTAGTTCAATCATGAGCTGGGTTCCGAGCGCCGCCTTCTTCTCGATTTCCGCAATCCCCGCACGACGGATCATCTCGTAGCTCGCCTGGACACCGCGTATACCGAGAATCGAGGGGCTCGCAATTTGGAAACCTCGGATTCCTTTCGCCTTCTCAAACCATGGGCCCATCGCAAATTGGTCACCTTGAGCGAACCAACCACGAATGGGAACCTGCAGCTCCTCCTGGAGCTCCTGTCGCACAAACAACCATGCGGGAGAGCCGGGACCTGAGTTCCCATACTTATAGGTACAGCCCACCGCGAGATTGATTTTGTTTCCCTCGAAATTCAGATCGATTGCTCCACCCGCGTGGGAGCAGTCCCACAGCATGTGTGCGCCGATGCCGGTCACCGCGGCTTGGATTTCTGCCAACTCGGACCGAGCCCCCGAGCGATAGTTGATGGCTTGCAGAGTCACCAACGCAACGTCCTCAGTGAGATAAGGAGCAAGCACTTCGGCCGTCACCCGCTCGTGTTCGACCGTCACCGGCACAGCGCCTGGACCACCCTGACCATCGGTGTCCAGTGTGATCAGGGTCAAGCCCAGATCGTGGGCAATACCCTCCAGAATGTAGCGGTCAGTCGGGAAATTAGCGGAGTCAATGATGACCGTCTTTCGCCCGGGTCGCGAGCGAATGGCTGCGATAGCGAGTTGGTAGAAGTTGACCGAGGTGGTGTCGCACACCAGCGTCTGACCAGGTCCGGCACCCAATGTCGCGGCTGCGAGCAGGTCACCCGCTACCTGGGCCTCATCTATCCAATGGGCCCACCCTTCGACAAGCTCTGTGCCCCATTCGTTGTTCACAAACGAGGAGACCGATTCCTTGGTCGCCAGCGGCAGCTTTCCTAAAGAGTTGCCATCGAGATAACACTGGTCAGGATCAGCGTGAAAAAACTCCGACCGAAACGATGCGAGTGGGTCCTGGCTATCAAGAAGCTCTGCGGTGGAGCGCTCCGTCGCGACTCCCGGTAGATCTACCGTCATTCCCCCAGCTTAGGGTTCAATGACACCGCGGTTTAGCCGAAGCGTCCGGTCACGTAGTCGAGAGTCT
The DNA here is from genome assembly GCA_023263045.1 of Pontimonas sp. Lineage (GTDB taxonomy): Bacteria > Actinomycetota > Actinomycetes > Actinomycetales > Microbacteriaceae > Pontimonas. The sequence continues at coordinate 7,094 of JALQXU010000003.1, read as the reverse complement.
TTTGGTTCTCCGGGCTAGAGAAGATTTTGTCCGTCTTATCGTGCTCCACCAGAACACCAATGCGACTGCCGGCGGCGTCATCGGAAGCGACAGTAAAGAATGCTGTGCGGTCCGCGACACGGGCAGCCTGCTGCATGTTGTGGGTCACAATCACGATGGTGTAGTCCGACTTCAGTTCATTCATGAGGTCTTCAATTTTGAAGGTCGAGACCGGGTCCAGAGCGGAACAGGGCTCATCCATCAAAATCACGTCCGGCTTGACGGCAATCGCGCGAGCAATGCACAGACGTTGCTGCTGACCACCCGACATTCCAAAGGCGTTGTCCTTGAGCCGGTCCTTAACCTCGTCCCAGAGGGCGGCACCGACGAGTGCCTCCTCCACAATGTCGTCCATGTTGCCTTTCATGCCCAACGTCTTGGGGCCAAAGGCAATGTTCTCGTAGATGGATTTGGGGAAAGGGTTGGGCTTCTGAAAAACCATTCCGATTATCTTGCGCACTTGCACTGGATCGACATCCGAGCCATAGACGTCTTGCCCGTGGTACAGGACTTCTCCGGTCACCTTGGCCCCAGGAATAAGGTCGTTCATTCGGTTGAGGCTGCGAAGGATGGTCGACTTTCCACATCCCGAAGGTCCAATGAGAGCGGTGATCTGATTCTCATAGATGGGGAGGTTCACGTTCTGAACCGCAAGGTTGTCGCCGTAGTAGACCGAAACGTCTCTGAGGGTGAACACCTCGTTGGGCACCGACTCTTCTCCGATGGGAACGTTCATTGTCTCTCTCCTACCAGGTTCTTTCGTATCGAGCACGGAGCCAAATGGCGAATGAATTAATCACAATCAAGACTGCGAGCATGAGCAGCACGCCCGCCGCGGCAAGGATTTGGAATTCCTCCTGGGGGCGACCCGCGTAGTTGTAAATCAAGACAGGCAAAGCAGAATATCCACCGTCAAAGAAGTTGGGAGCGAAAGTCACAAAGGTCAAAGCGCCAACCAGCAACAGTGGGGCTGCCTCACCGATTGCGCGAGAAACCGCCAAAATTACCCCCGTAAGCATTCCCGGCGCTGCTGCCGGCAAGACCTGACGCCATACGGCCTGCCAGCGTGTTGCCCCCAGCGCCAGCGACCCTTCCAAAATTGATGGCGGAACAGCCTTAATGGCTTCCCTCGAAGCCAAGATCACGGTGGGAAGAACAAGCAATGCGACCGTGGCTGAACCCGAGGCCGCGACCAATCCCCAACTGAAGGGGCCACGAACAAAGAAAGCGAGACCGAGAATCCCAAAAACAATGGAGGGCACACCGGCAAGGTTCTGAATGTTTACCTCGATGACTCGGTTCCACCACTTAGTCTTATCCGCGAACTGCTCGAGGTAGAGAGCAGCTCCTACGCCAAGCGGAATAATCAGCGCGATGACACCACCGATAATCTGCAATGTTCCGAGAATGGCCACACTGTATCCCGCGGTGGCGCGCTTCACCGTGGAAGGCCCATTGAAGATGAGGTCCAAATCAAGACGAGTACGGCCTTCAACAAATGCCCACGCGAGGATGGCGACAATCGCCGTAATGGCAATGGTCAGGGCCAAGAGCATCAGGGCGAGAAACAGTGTGTTCGCGACTTTGCCCTTGGCGCCCTCGGAGGCAAAACGATTCTGAACAGCGAGACCAGCTCCTGCCGCCGCAAACTGCGCGCGACCCGGAAGGTTCAAGAAACTATTCGCCATTATTCGTATACCTCACGGAAACGGGACACAAAGCGAATAGCGATCAAGTTCATCGCCAGGGTGATGAGGAAGAGAAGAGAACCCACGGCAAAGATTGTGTCGTAGACAATGGTCCCCACCGCGATCTCACCTGTTGCTCGGCTGGCGATGTAGGCAGTCATCGTCTGGATTCCCTCAAAGGGGTTGAAGTTCAAGGTCGGAGAGCCAGCTCCCGCGACCAGCAACACGATCATGGTTTCCCCGACCGCTCGAGACGCTCCCAGAACGAACGCCGCGATGATTCCCGAGAACGCTGCCGGGACAACCACTTGGAGGGCAACACGAAGACGCGAGGCGCCCAGCGCATACGCTCCTTCGCGCAACGCTCTTGGCACCGAGCGCATAGCATCATCGGCCACAGAGGCAATGAGCGGCACGATGATGAGACCCACCGCTATCCCCGCGACACCGGTGGAAAACAGACCACCCCACGGCAACCAGGGGGTCATGTACTCGAGGAAAGGCCTCAGCCAAAAGAAAGCGAAAAGTCCCGTTGCTACGGTCGGGATTCCCTCCAGAATTTCGAGGACCGGCTTGATGGTTTTCCGCACAGGGTTGGGCGCATACTCCGACAGATAAATCGCAGAGAGTAGGCCAAGTGGGATAGCGACGAGAAGCGCGGTAAGAACCACGATAAGCGTTCCCACGACAATGGGCCACACGCCATAGATGGGGCGCGCATATCCCGGCGACCACTCAGTCGCAGTAAAGAACTCAACAATCGAGATCTCAGAAAAGAATCCGGGCAATGGTTGAAAGAGCGCCAGAACAATAGATGTTGTGACGGCCACCGACACTGCTGCGGTGACAAATAGGAAGGCGTAGATGAGTTTCTCGCCGTACCGGGGGTTGTCGGCGCGGAGGGTTCTTTGAGGACCACTCCGCGCCGACATCACAGATGAAGACACTAGTCAATAACTCCTAATTTCTCCATCGCCCGGTTCGTCGAGAAGGTGAGACTTCGGTCTAGCCGAGGCCTGCCACTACAGCGAGCTGCTCAGCCTTCTGGTCGTCGGTCAGAGCGACGAGTCCAGCTGCCGAAGCAATGGTCTCGTTCTCGTCAATGACGAAGTTGTAGAAGGCAAGAACCTCGGGACGCTCCAGTGCGGAGGACGCGGGGAACATGAACAGCGAGCGGCCGAGCGGGGTGTAGTCACCAGCGAGGAGGTTCTCCACGGTGGGGTCAATACATCCTGCTCCACTGTCGATAGCGAGACCCTTCACGGTGTCGGAGTACTCCTGGTAGAAGGAGTAGGGGATGAAGGCCATAGCGCCAACTCCACCGGAGACACCCTGAACAGCCTGGTTGTCATCCTCACCGATGTTGTTGTAGTCGGTGCGGATGTTTCCACTCTCACCGTTGATTTCATCGGTGAAGAAGTCGAAGGTTCCAGAGTCGGTTCCAGGACCGTAGAGAACAACCTCTTCTGAGGCCAGGTCTCCAGCGTCAACACCGGGGATGTCGCCCCAGGTCGACACAGAGGAGTCCAGCTCCCACAAGGCCTTCAGCGCATCGGTCGAGATGCAGTCCAGCGGGTTGTCCTGGTTCACGATGACAGAAAGCGCATCGTTGGCAACGGTAACTCGACCGAAGGCGATTCCGTTGTCAGCACAGAGCGCGGCTTCTTCGTCCTTGATGTCACGAGAAGCGTTAGATCCGTCGGTTTCGCCGTTGCAGAACTTCTCGAAACCACCACCGGTGCCGGAGATACCAACGGTCACGGCAACACCGGGGTTAACCTCCATGAAGAGCTCTGCAGCTGCCTCAGCGAAAGGACCGACGGTGCTCGATCCATCGAGCAACACGGTGCCGGACAGCTCAGCTGCCGCCTCAGTGGTCTCGGTGGATGTGGTCTCCTCGGCGACGGGAGCGGCTTCTTCCGCCTCCGCTGCGCAGGCAGACAACAGCAAAAGTCCGGCTGCCGCCAAAGCAACCGGAGCAATGATGTTTTTCTTCACTGTGTATTTCTCCTCTTGAGCTTGGGTGCGACAGCAGACGCTGTCACAGACTCCACAGTTGTTTCGCTGTCTATACGGCGGGTGTGGGGATGGTTAACGCCAGGCAAACAATTTGAATGCTGGTCTCTGCCTATACTTTGTGCTCATTACCGAGAGCACAGTGAGGACCTCTTGTGAACAGCGCCCCCCGTGTCATCACCTTGACTCCAGCACCCGCCATTGACCGCACCTATGAACTCGGGACGTTGCACCCAGGCGGCGTGCACCGAGCGACTGCCGTGCATTCTGAACTCGCCGGAAAAGGGGTCAACGTCTCGTCCAATCTCTCTCGAGGAGGGGTTGCTTCTCTTGCTGTTGTGCCGCTATCACCGGAGGAGGCGAACTCTACTCAGTCCGAGGTCATACATCCCTATCCCGTATCTCACCCAGTCCGTGTCAACATCACCCTCCTTGAGGAGGACGGACAAACCACCAAGATCAATGAGCAAGCTCCTCCTCTGTCGACAGATGAGTGGGACGGTCTGATTTCGGAAACGGTGACTCTTGCCGACCGACACGACGCGTCGTGGATTCTTGTCGCGGGGACCATTCCTGTGGCCCTCGACGGATCACCTCTCGACCTCACAGGACTTTTTCGCAGATCTCAAAGCGAAGGTCGTCGAGTTGGCCTGGACACCTCCGGCTCAGCCCTGCTCGAACTCGCTCGCTCGGGTCTTCCGGACGTGGTCAAACCCAACGCCCCTGAGCTTGCCGAATGTGTCGGCCGTTCTCTCCGCACTATCGGTGACGTGGTGTCTGCTGCTCACGAAGTCCACGAGTGGGGCGTCACACATGTGTTGGTGTCTCTAGGGCCCGATGGAATGGTGGGTGTCTCGTCCTCCGGAGCCATCCATGCGTCGACTGCCCCTGTCACAGTCCGGAACACGATTGGTGCTGGGGACGCCAGCGTCGCGGGTTTCCTTTCACACTTCGTTAGTCACCCCGATCAATTTGCGGAATCAGTGGGAGTCGCAGTCGCATGGGGAGCCCTCAAAGTTCAGGAGGTGAGCTCTCAATTGCACAGCGTGGAGGGCTTGCCCGAGGTGTCCATCTCCACCTCTCCCGACCTCGATCGAGACCTCCAGGAACCCGGGCTTATCTAACCTTCAGCCAACCAATTATGGTTTTTTGTGGTTTTGATTGTGGTTATTTGTGGTTTTATGCTACTTTCCTGTCAGGTAATTCATAGAAACCTGAAGGACAACAAAGATGTTGGCAGAAGAACGACGACTCTTGATCGTCGACTGGACGCGTAATGAGGGTCGCCTCAACGCCGCCGAAGCTGCCGTCAAACTCAATGTCGCCACCGAGACCGTCCGTCGTGATCTCGACGTTCTCCAACGGCGAGGCGCTCTCCGCAAAGTCCACGGTGGGGCCATCGCGATGGAGCGCTTCGCTCACGAATACACCATTCCCGAGCGCCAGAACCTGAACCCGGATGCCAAAAAGCGCATCGCAGAAACTGCTGCTCAATACATCCCGGAAGAGGGATGCATCTTTGTTGATGGTGGAACCACAACCGAGTTCTTGGCGCCAGCGCTTCGCAACCGACCAGACCTCCTTGTAGTCACCAACAGCGTGAGGCTCGCATCCCAGATCGCAGATAGCTCGACCAAGACCTACATGCTCTCCGGTCGTGTCCGACCCACCACGCTGAGTTCCGTCGGGGCACGAACGGTCGAAGACCTCAGTCAGCTCAATGCGGTGGTGGCATTCGTAGGAGCTAACGGAATTTCCAAAGACCTGCGCATCACAGCGTTCGACACCGACGAGGCCCTGGTCAAGAAAGTGTTCATCTCACACTCGGCGGAGACGATTTTGCTTGCCGACAACAGCAAGTTTGGCTCGACCTATCCAGCATCGTTCGGAGAGCCCTCAGATTTTGATCGACTCGTCACGGACTTGGAAGCCGATTCCTCATCCATTGAGGGCTTCAGCAAGCGTGGCGTCGAAGTGGTGGTCGCATGAGGCCCCACACACTAGGTTTCGTTCCCAGCCCTGGGGACGGAAACGCACGAGAAGCCAGAGAGGGGTGCTTATTCTCCCTGAGCTCCCCACTCTGGCAACTCGGGCACACAATACAACCTCTCGAAGGAAGGTAGTACCAATGAGTGAATTTATTCCCTCTGGCGCAGACGGCCAAAGTGGCTGGCGCGCTGGATTGCAGAAGCTCGGCGGCAACCTCGCGGGAATGGTGATTCCGAACATCGGAGCCTTCATTGCCTGGGGTCTGCTGACAGCTCTGTTTATCCCAACAGGGTGGTTGCCTAACGAGAACTTCTCGTCCATGGTCGGCCCCATGATTCTGAACCTGCTTCCGATTCTGATCGGATACACGGGTGGTCGAATCGTTCACGGTCAGCGCGGTGCGGTGATTGGTTCGGTTGCAACCGTCGGTGTGATTGTGGGATCAGACATCCCCATGTTCCTCGGCGCCATGATTATTGGTCCGCTGATGGCATGGATCCTCAAGTACATCGACAAAGTACTTGACCCCATCACCCCTCCCGGCTTCGAAATGCTTATCGGCAACTTCTCGCTGGGTATCGCCGGAATGCTCGGCGCCATGCTTGGATACTTGGGAATTGGTCCGATCGTCTCGGCCATTACCAACGTTCTGGGTAACGGTGTGAGCTGGCTCGTGGACAACTCTCTTCTCCCGATCGCATCAGTGCTGATTGAGCCGGCGAAGATTCTGTTCATGAACAACGCGATCAACCACGGTGTTCTAGGACCGCTCGGTGTGGTTCAGGCTGAAGAGACGGGTAAGTCCATCCTCTTCATGCTCGAGACCAACCCTGGTCCTGGTCTGGGAATTCTCGTTGCCTTCTGGCTCGCTGGACCCAAACTCCTCCGTGGTTCCGCACCCGGCGCCATCATCATCCACTTCCTCGGTGGAATCCATGAGATCTACTTCCCCTACGTGCTGCTGAAGCCTCAGGTTGTCCTGGGTGCAATCGTCGGTGGCGCCGTGGGTGTTGCAACCTTCATGGTGACTGGCGTGGGACTGGTAGCAACACCGTCGCCCGGATCGATCTTTGCCTACTTGGCAGTGACCCCTCCCGGCAACCACCTCGGTGTGCTGCTCGGTATCGTTCTCTCCGCCGCTGCGTCCTTCGTTGTGTCGTGGTTCATCCTCAAGCTCTCGAAGGTTGACTCCTCCGAGGCTGAGTTTGAAGCCGCCAAGCAGCGCAGCAAAGAGATGAAGGCTGGCAAGTAGCCATGGCCTCCGTATCGGCGAGTGACGTCAAGCAAATTGTTGTTGCCTGCGAAGCGGGCATGGGCTCCAGCGTTATGGTTGCCCGGCAATTAGCGAAGCAACTCAAGAGT
>JALQXU010000039.1 GCA_023263045.1 Pontimonas sp. | reverse complement strand
ACACAGCCTTGACCTACTGGCGACGCAAATCTTCTTTCTTCGGAGTCTGGAGTTCCCGTTGCCAGACGCCTCTGCCGCGAGACTGTCGGCGGCCCAGCGAGAGAGGGCAACACTGATAATGGAGAGGGTTCAGGAGCTCACGGAGCTCTACCCCGACATCACCCGATACACGTCATAAACCGCGTCAATGCGGCGAACCGCGTTGAGAACTCGATCGAGATGGGTGATCTCCCCCATCTCGAACACAAACCTCGAGATTGCCAAGTGGTTGTCACTCGTGTTGACCGTGGCCGAGAGGATATTGACGTGGTGTTCGGAAAGAACCCTGGTCACGTCCGAGAGAAGCCCCGGCCTGTCCAGAGCCTCAATCTGGATGTGGACGAGGAAGACACTGCCCTTGGTGGGCGCCCACTCCACCTCAATCATGCGCTCAGGGTCCTGCAACAGGGTGGTGATGTTGCTGCAATCCTCGCGATGCACGCTGACGCCCGTGCCCCGGGTGACGAAACCCACAATCGGATCACCGGGAACCGGAGTGCAACAGCGGGCAAGCTTCACGAGAATATCCGGGGCACCCCGCACGAGGACCCCTGATTCGCTCACCCTTCTGGGGGAGCGCTGACGAGTCGCGGTCTGGAACAAGCTCTCGTCGTTGTCATCATCGGCTTGGACGATGCCCACGATTTTCTCGATAACCGACTGAGTGGAAACGTGACCCTCCCCCACAGCCGCGTAGAGACCCTCCACGTCGGGGTAATTCAGAAGAGCGGCGACACCTGCCACAGACTCCTGATTCATCAGTTTCTGCAACGGAAGATTCTGTTTCCGCATAGCCCTGGCGATGGCGTCTTTGCCCTGCTCGATCGCTTCCTCGCGGCGCTCCTTGGTAAACCACTGGCGGATTTTGCTTCTCGCGCGCTGGGATGTCACAAAGTTGAGCCAGTCTTGGCTCGGTCCTGCATCCGGGTTCTTGGAGGTGAAGATTTCCACGGAATCTCCACTGGATAGTTCGGTATCCAGGGGCACCAACCGTTGGTTCACTTTGGCGCCCATCGTTCGGTGACCGATCTCGGTGTGCACGGCGTAAGCGAAGTCCACCGGCGTTGCGCCCTTGGGAAGGCCAATGACTTTGCCCTGGGGAGTGAACACATAGAGCTCTTTGGCGCCGATCTCATAGCGCAACGTCTCGAGGAACTCTGCTGGGTCCGTGGTCTCGGCCTGCCAGTCTGACAGGTGCGCAAGCCACGCCATATCGGTGTCGTGGGAGGCTCGCTCCACGTCCTTGCCCGACGACGCCATGCGCTCCTTGTATTTCCAGTGGGCGGCAACACCAAACTCAGCTCTCTGGTGCATATCGGTGGTGCGAATTTGTATTTCCACCGGACGACCCTCCGGGCCATACACAGTGGTGTGGAGGGACTGGTACAGGTTGAATTTTGGGGTCGCGATGTAGTCCTTAAATCGCCCTGGCATCGGGGTCCACCGGGCGTGACCTGCACCCAACGCCCCGTAACAGTCCCGGATAGAGCTCACCAAGATACGAATACCCGTCAGGTCGTGGATGTCGGTGAAATCACGCCCTCGGTTCACCATCTTTTGATAAATCGAGTAGTACTGCTTGGGCCGACCGCCCACTTCCGCCTTGATCTTGGCCTTACGCAAGTCATCCTTGACCGTGTCAATGACCGAGTCCACGAAAGCTTCGCGCTCGGGAGAACGGGTTTTCACCAGGGACTCAATCTCCATGTAGAGCTTCGGTTGCAACACGGCAAACGAGAGGTCCTCCAACTCCCATTTCAGGGTCTGGATTCCAAGCCGATGCGCTAGAGGGGTGAAAATATCCAGGGTTTCCTGGGCTTTCTTCTGAGCGGACTCAGGGGACACAAAACCCCAGGTCCTCGCGTTATGCAGACGGTCAGCGAGCTTGATGACCAACACGCGAATGTCCTTCGACATCGCGACGATCATTTTCCTCACGGTTTCCGCTTGGGCGCTCTCCCCGTACTTCACTTTGTCGAGCTTCGTCACACCGTCGACGAGCATTCCGATCTCATCACCGAAATCCGCTTTGAGCTGGTCGAGGGAGTACTCGGTGTCCTCGACCGTGTCGTGCAGGAGGGCTGCGGCGATGGTGATGGGTCCAATTCCCAAATCGGCCAGAATCTGAGCCACTGCGAGTGGGTGGGTGATGTAGGGCTCACCACTCTGCCGTGTTTGACCGACGTGAGCACGCTCGGCAACCCGGTACGCCCGCTCAAGAAGGTTCACATCCGCTTTCGGATGGTGCTTGCGAACTGTCTTGAAGAGCGTGTCGAGGGCGTTATCGGTCGGCGCCTTGGAAAAGAGTCGAGGGAGAAGTGCGCGCAGGCTCGAGGGTGATGAGCTTTGAACCTCAGTCATCTCACACCCCCTCTCCCCTCACAGTGTACGAGGGGTGGGCAGGAAACCGCTGGCTTCTACCTGACCGCTCCCGAGGCGGGCCTGGCTTCGCGCACACGTCGACCCTGTTTCTTGTTCTCGGGCTCGTTCTCCCGCAGATGCACATACAGCGGAGCGGCGATGAAGATACTCGAGTATGTTCCGGCAATCATTCCGATGAACAGCGCCAGAGCGATGTCGCGGAGCGTTCCCGCGCCCAAAAGGAGAGAACCGATGAACAAAATAGAACCAACCGGGAGTACAGCAACAACTGAGGTGTTAATCGAGCGAACGAGAGTCTGGTTGACCGCCAGGTTGACCGATTCGGCAAAGGTCCTGCGACTCTCTTCACCATCCTGAGAGGTGTTCTCGCGCACTTTGTCGAACACCACCACAGTGTCGTAGAGGGAGTATCCGAGGATGGTCAGCAGACCAATGACGGCCGCCGGCGTGATCTCGTAGCCCAACACCCCATAAATTCCCGCCGTCAGGATGAGGTCGTGAGCAAGTGCGGTCAGGGCCGCAAGGGACATCTTCCACGTACGGAAATAGAGTGCCATCACAAGCGAAACCAAAACGAGGAACACCGCCAAACCAATTAGCGCTTGGCGCGTGATGTCTTGACCCCAGGTCGCTCCAATAAAGGACGCGGTGACTTGTTCAACATCCACTGCATAGGCTTCGGCGAGGTCGCCTCGAAGCTCCGTGGTTTGGGCATCCGTGAGCTGCTCTGTTTGAACTCGGACAGAATCACCGCCCACGATGGATACGCGGGGATTAGAGCTGAGCCCTGCGACCGACGTCACGGTGTCAATCGCCGTTTGCTCGGAGAGCGACGCTGGAGCGGACACGCGAAACTCTGACCCTCCGCGGAACTCGATGCCGAAGACAAAGCCGCCACGGAGAATGGTGAGCACGATCGCGAGTATGACGATGGTCGCGCCAATGAGGTACCAGCGCACTCGATTACCGACGAAGTCGAAGGACTTTTCCCCGGTGTAAAGGGCGTTACCAAAGGTCGTGAGTCGTGACATCAGCCCTTCCTCTCCGCTTGCGCTTCCTCGGCGGCTTTGCGCTCGGCGATGGTCTGACGACGCTTCACCTCGCGCGCACTCTTCTTTCGAGCAGTCGCGTTGACGTCAACCGGATCGCGGAACCGTGCGCGACCCCGATACACAGCTCCTAGTGCTCGGGGGTCGAGTCCGCTGAGCGGATGACCAGAGCTGAAGAACCGCGTGCGACCCATCAGAGTCATCAGGGGCTGGGTAAACAGCGCCACAATAATCAGGTCGACAATCGTCGTAATACCCAAAGTGAAGGCGAAACCACGGACGTTACCGACAGCCAAAATGAACAGAACCGCGGCGGCGAGGAAACCGACCGCATCTGAGGCAAGAATCGTCCTAAAGGCCCTCTTCCACGCCGCAGAGATAGCCGAATCCAGCGACCTGCCATCTCGAAGCTCGTCTCGAATTCTCTCGAAGAACACGATGAACGAGTCAGCGGTGATACCAATCGCCACAATGAGACCCGCAACTCCCGCGAGCGAGAGACGGTAGCCCTGAGAGTTCGAGAGGTAGGTAATAACGAAATAGCTCAGAACAAACGCCACCGTGAGCGAGAACACCGTCACAAAGCCCAATGTTCGATACTGCAGCAGTGAGTACAGCACCACAAGAACAAGACCGATCGCCCCGGCGAGCAAACCGCTTTCCAACTGGGTCAAACCGAGCGTCGCGGTAATAGTTTCAGCGCTTTGGACCTGGAACCCGATCGGCAGAGCTCCAAACTTGAGCTGATCTGCTAGGACCTCTGCGGTCACTTGAGTGAACGAACCGCTGATCTGGGGTCGGCCATCGGTAATAGCGGCCAAGGTCCTCGGCGCGCTAATCACTCGACCATCCAGCACGATCGCGAACTGGTTCTGAACACCGGGCAGCGCCACGAGGCGCTCGGTCACAGTTCTAAAACTCTCCGTACCGCTCTCATCAAATTCGAGGAATACACCCCACTCCGTCGTGACGGTGCCCTGCGGGCCCGGCACGAGTCCTGCGATTGCGTCTTGAATCGTCTCGCCGCCAACTTCCACCGGTCCGAGGATGTACTTTTCAGAACCAAACTCATTACAGGTCACCAACGGAAGCGCAGGGTCTGCGACGTTCGCACCCAGGCCATCCAGCTGGTCACAGGTCAAATCATTGAAGGCGCTATCAACGTCTGAGGTAATCCAGGCCAAATCACTGGGATTCTCAGGGGCCCTCTCGGGCTCGACAAACTCGACATCCTCACTGGATGCTGTCTCATCAGTAGTCGCGATACCGGTGCGGAGGACAGCTCGGAACTCGAGTTTGGCCGACGAACGAATTCTCTCCAGGGTGGCTTGGTCCGGCACTCCAGGGATTGACACCACGATGTTCGCCCCACCCTGAGTGCTCACTTCGGCCTCCGCGACACCCCCCGCATCGACACGTTGACGGATGATGGCCACAGCCTGATCGAGCTGTTCCTCGGACACCGTTTGATTGGCGGCGATCTGCGGAGCAAGAATGATTTGGGTCCCACCTTGAAGGTCAAGGGCGAGCTTGGGAACCCACGAACCGGTTCCCTGCCACACGGCAAACGCATTGCCTCCTACCAGCAGAAGGAAGATGGCCCCCAACCAGGCAAGCTTCTTCCACGCTGAGGACACGGCTGATTGAGATGCCACAGGCGAACTTTCGAGAGGAAGGGGGTTTAGGAGGCTTTTTCGGGCGATTCGTCTGAGGCCGCGGGGGCTTCAGCGGTTTCGTCCTCGACGACTTTGGTGAGAGTTGAGCGGTGAACTCTAACCTTCACACCTTTACCGACATCCAAAGTAGCGACGTTGTTCTCGTCGTCGAGGTCAACGAGGGTTGCGAAAAGACCGAACGAGGTCATGACGTCTGCACCGGGCTTCAGTTTTTCCTGAAGCTCTTCCTGCGTTTTCCGCTGTTTCCGGGAATTTCGAATCATGAAATAGATCAGCATCCCCAGGATGGCGATCATAAACAGGGAGATGGGATCCATGGCGAACCACGTGCCTTTCCGGTTCCTTCAGACGGTTTTCGCTACCTGGTAACTATAGGTCATTCCGGCTGGGCGCTTCATGGCCCAGGTGTGCATAAGCCGCGGGTGTAGCGAGTCTCCCCCGCGGGGTGCGCTGAATGAACCCCTGCCGCACGAGGAAAGGCTCCACGACGGATTCGATGGTTTCGGCTTCCTCCCCCACACTCACCGACAGTGTTCCGAGCCCTACAGGTCCGCCGGAGAACTTGACCACCAGCGCTTCGAGAACTGCTCGATCGAGGCGATCGAGCCCCAATTCATCGACGTCATAAAGCGCAAGTGCGGCCTGAACAGCGCCAACATCGGGATTGCTCCCGTTGACCAGGACGTAATCTCGAACCCGCCGGAGGAGGCGGTTGGCAATGCGGGGCGTTCCTCGTGACCGCGAGGCTATTTCCGCCAGGGCCTCTGTGGGCCACGCAAGGCCGAGAACTTCACTGGAGCGCCTCACCACCTCAGTCAACTCCTCCTCGGAGTAGAACTCGAGGTGAGCTGTGAAACCAAAACGGTCCCGAAGAGGTCCAGGAAGCAAGCCGGAGCGCGTGGTCGCTCCGACCAGGGTGAAGGGTGCTAGATCGAGCGGAAGTGTCGTGGCGCCAGCACCCTTACCGACCATGATGTCGATTCGGAAATCCTCCATCGCCAGATACAGCATTTCCTCGGCAGGTCTGGCCATCCGATGGATTTCGTCGATAAACAGGACTTCCCCTGGAACTAAGGACGACAGCACCGCCGCCAGGTCACCGGCGTGGTTGATAGCTGGACCACTGGTGATGCGCAGGGACTGTTGGGTTTCCTCGGCGACAATCATCGCGAGCGTGGTCTTGCCCAACCCCGGCGATCCCGAAAGCAGAATATGGTCCGGAGTGCGGTTTTCTTGTTGGGCTGCGCTGAGCAACAACACCAGCTGTTCGCGGACTTTTCCTTGCCCCACAAACTCATTGAGAGAGGTGGGACGAAGAGCCCCCTCAAACTGCAGTTCACTCTCTGATTCGGGGGCTGCGTGATTGTTCTCGCTGGTCACCGTCTGGACTCCCTATTCGTTTGGGGACCCAGAATACTGAGAGCCTCTCGAAGCAAGGTTGAGGCATCCACAGGGTCGCCGGATCTAACCTCCAGCGCTTGTTCAACTCCCTGTTTTGCCACCTTGTCTGACCACCCCAGCCCCACGAGAGCTTGCACAACGGAGGTCTTGACCACCGCGGAAATGTCCTGGGCGGCCTCCGATGTTTTCGCAGCCTTGGGGGCATGGTCGAAAGCTCCCTGGAGTGAAAGGACAATGAGTTTTGCTGTCTTCGCTCCCACTCCGCTCACCGCTCGAAAGGCAGCGTCGTTTTCGGTCACCACGGCGTCATGAATAGCTCCTGGAGTCATCTGACCCAGGACCGCGAGGGCCATTTTGGGTCCCACACCGTTCACGCTGCGCAGAAGGCCAAAGAGAGAAAGTTCCTCGCGAGATTCGAAGCCGAAAAGTCCCACATGATCATCCCGGACGACCATCGCCGTGTGGAGATGGACCTCTTCACCGAAGGAAAAGTGCAGTGCACTGCGGTCGGGAACGGTCACGAGATAGCCGAGGCCATTCACTTCGACAACAATCTCGCCCCCAGCGATATCTGCTACGACACCACGAACAGACGCAATCACTCTGTCAGCTTAGGTCGCTTCGCTTTCGCTTCTGCTGCTCGCCACGCCTGTTGCGCGGGAGTGAGGGGCCCCTGGGGGCCCGTGGACGCGGGGGTGCCCCGCCACGCCTCCGTGATCGCCAACGCGAGCGCATCGGCCGCATCGGCTGGCTTGGGCACCTCTGAGAGACCCAGAATCGACTGCACCAGGGTGCCCACCTGACTCTTGGTCGCGCGACCATGACCGGTGACAGCAGCTTTGACCTCACTCGGTGTCCGGAGCGAAACGGGAATGGACCGAGCGTGGGCCAAAGCGAACACCACACCGCTGATCTGCGCGGTTCCCATCACGGTGCGGACGTTGTGTTGGGCAAAAACACGCTCGAGTGCAACGAGGTCGGGTTTATAGGTATCGAGCAGTGATTCCAGTTGGAGGGCTAATGCGCCGATTCTGGCAGCAGGGTCGTCACCGGGTGGTGTGCGATACACATCGACGTGGATGAGCGACACGGTGCGACCCTGGCCTGCTCTAATCAGACCCACGCCCAAGCGGGTCAACCCTGGGTCAATACCGAGGATTACCGTCATTTATCGCGTCACTCATCGGATTCGTCGAGTGCTGCCACCACGTCCGGGGAGAGATCCAGATTGGTGAATACGTTTTGGACGTCGTCACTGTCTTCGAGGGCTTCCACAAGTGCGAGCACTTTCTTCGCTGTCGCCAGATCTGCCTCGATCTTCACGTTGGGGACAAACTCGGCCTCGGCAGAGTCATAGTCAATTCCTGCCGCCTGAACCGCGCTCCTGGCGGCCACCAAATCAGAAGGTTCGGTAATGACCTCGAAACCACCACCCCGATCGATGACTTCCTCCGCGCCCGCATCGAGGACGGCCAGGAGGAGATCGTCTTCCGTGACCCCGT
>JALQXU010000038.1 GCA_023263045.1 Pontimonas sp. | reverse complement strand
CCAGAGAAACTCGAGAGTGGGGGAGCGCTTCGGGGTGGTTTTTTTGGAGCCACGTCACCATGTGTTCGCGAACTTCACACCGCAAATCCCACTGTTTATTGGAGTCTTCTGCCGAAATGAGAAAACGAATCTGAACGAGGCCACCTCTCGCGTCCGTTATCAACACATTCGAGGCCCGCTTATCCCACAGCGGGTTCTTCTTCATAAAGCGGTCAAACTCGGTTCGGACGGCATCGAGGGGAACGCGCCAATCCACGTCCATGTACACGGTTCCCAGGACTTTGGAGTTCTTGCGGGTCCAGGTTTCGAACGCTTTGCTCGTGAAATGGGTCGAAGGAACGATCAGGCGTCTCTCATCCCAGATATAGACCACGACGTAGGAGAGGGTGATTTCACCGATAGTTCCCCATTCACCCTCGACGACGACAACGTCGCCGACTCGAATGGCATTGCTAAAGGCTAGTTGGATGCCGGCAAACAGGTTGCCCAATACAGATTGGGCAGCTAGTCCGCCAATCACGCTCAAGACACCCGCTGAGGCGAGTAATCCGGCGCCTACTCCCTGAACCGCGGGGAAGGTGAAGAGTGCGAATCCGATAGCCAGGATGGCGATAATGACGTTGGCTAACCGGCGGAGGAATCGAAGCTGCGTGGTCATTCGCCGCACTTCCGCGTCAGATTGGTCACCGCTTTCGAGTCTGTCGATGACACGCGAGACGGCGTAATTGACGACTTCTTGGATGAGGAAACCACCCGACAGGATGAGCAGAATCAGCAAACCCTGAGACAGAGCCACCCACCAGACATCCTCTGGCCGATTAACCACCAGGGTGCTCATCAGGAGCGCAAAGGTCAGAATAAAGAACCTCAGGCGAGGTCGAATGTCCTCGTATGCGGGCGTCAACCAGTCAACGCGTTTGCCCGCAATCTTGACAAAGAGCCAGATAGCAAAGAGCACACCAACAGCAATGCTGAGCGTGACGAGGGCGGAAGAGCCGATGGTAAGCCAGACGTCCATGAAATCCCCTCGTTCCGTATGAGATTCCTATTTTAGGGCTGGGTGCTGGGGAGCTGTGGGACTTAGAGAATCTGCGAGAGGAACTTCTTCGTTCTCTCTTCCTGAGGATTGTCGAAGAGCTCCGAGGGAGTGCCGACCTCGACGATTTCGCCGTCCGCCATAAACACGACACGATCGGCCACCTCGCGGGCAAAACCCATTTCATGGGTGACGACAACCATGGTCATGCCCTCAGCAGCGAGCTCTTTGATGGCATCGAGGACCTCGTTGATCATTTCGGGGTCGAGTGCGGAGGTGGGCTCATCGAAGAGCATCACTTTGGGTTTCATCGCCAAAGCCCTGGCAATGGCGACTCGCTGCTGCTGGCCACCCGAGAGTTGAGAGGGGAACTTATCAGCCTGCTCGGGAATTTTCACGCGGGTGAGAAGCTCGAGTGCGAGTTCCTCTGCCTGAGCCTTGGGCATATTGCGAACCTGGCGGGGACCAATGGCCACGTTGGTGAGCACGGTCAGGTGCGGGAACAGGTTGAAGTTTTGGAACACCATCCCTGTTTCTTTCCGAATCTCCTGGATGTTGCGGATATCCATGGTCAATTCGGTGTCGTCGACGATGATGCGCCCAGCGTCGTGCTCCTCCAGCCGGTTAATGCAGCGGATCAGAGTCGATTTTCCCGACCCCGAGGGCCCGATAATGACGACGACTTCTTGTTTACCGACTCGGAAGTTGATGTTCTTGAGGGCTTCGAAGTCCTTGAAGCGTTTATAGACGCCCTCCATGACCACAATCGCGTCGGCATCACCGCGATTGCCCGACATTTGTGTCGCATCGGTGAAGACTTTCTTGCTCATCGCTGACCCACTCCCAGTCTCTTCTCTAACCGTTGGCTTTCTCGACTCATGACGTAGGAACCCACCCAGAACAGCAACGCCACAAACGCGAGGGTTTCATAGATGTATCCCTTGCCCAGGAAGTCATCCTGTTTCGTGATTGCCTCTCCTACGCGAAGAATCTCCAGAACACTGAGCGCCGCTCCCGCGAGCGTCGTGTCCTTGAACAAACTGATGAACTGCCCGATCTGGGCAGGAATAACGTTACGCAGAGCCTGGGGGAGAGTAATCATGAAAGTGATTTTCACAGTCGAGAGCCCCAGGGCTTTACCCGCCTCAATCTGGCCCTTCGGGATGGACTGGAGTCCACCACGGACGATTTCTGCGAGATAGGCGGCGGTGAAAATGGTGAAGACAGTTACTGCCCTGGCGATCGAGCCAGGGGCGGTGTCTGAAGGAATAAAGAACTCGAGAGCAACGCCGGAGAGTAGCAATAAAACGAACAGTGGTGCGCCACGAATCAGCTCGATGTAGGTCGTGCTGATGAGTCGAACAACGGGGAGAGTTGATTTCCGGCCGAGCGCGAGCAACACCCCAAGCGGAAAACACAGCACGATCGAAATGATGGCCACATAGAAGTTGATCAGGAACCCTCCCCAGAGTTCGAGATCCGCTTGGAGAAGCGTCAGGGAGATAAAGGCGATGGCCGGGCTGATGACGACCAGGTGGTAAACCACCCGAGGAACCTTATTCAGGGGATTTCGATGACTGAGCGCATTGAGTATTCGGCCAAAAACGAGTGCCGCGATGATTCCGGTCATCAGGAGACCGGACGCCTCGAGCCCTCCCAGCATCACCAGCGTGATTCCGAGAGCAATAACAAGGCCGAAACGTCGAATAGCGTCCCATATCCTTGCCCCCCACCTCACCGGGGTAGCTTCGGGGTTTCTCGCACCGCCAAGGGCGGCGGCAAGCCAGAAGGCGATAGCCATGATGGAGGCTTCGACGAGCCACAAGAGCTCTTCGGGGAAACGGCCAACAAGCAAGAGCTTGAGGTTCACTTCGATGATTTCCCAGCGACCCGTCACCAGGACAAACTCAGCAAGAGACCAGATGACCCACACGGAGAGCGCTCCGAACACCACGGTGAGCACTCCGTCCCACCAGGTACGGAAAAGGTTTCGTTTCAGCCACAGCATCATCGCTCCACCAGCGCCAATCTGCGATTGAAGATGTTGATGATGAGACTGGTGACCAGCGATATGGCGAGATACACCAGAAGGGTCAGCGTAAACGCCGGCACGGCGGGTGAACCGTTCCCGACCGTGATTTGAGCTACCTGGGTGAGCTCAAAGTAGCTGATCGCCGCACCCAGCGAAGAGTTCTTGATCAAGTTGAGTGACTGGTTTCCGATAGCCGGAAGGGCAACTCTGAACGCTTGAGGAAGAATGACGAGCCGCATCTTCTTTGCATTGGTCAACGCAAGGGCGTCGGCTGCTTCCCCTTGACCTTTGGGAACAGCGAGGATCGAGCCACGAACAATTTCGGCGATATGGCTCGAGGTGTAAATCACGAGGGTGACGAGCAACGCGAAGAACGAGGGATCTAGCCTGAGACCTCCCAGCGTTCCACGATCCTCGACGACGGGAAGGGTCCACTGGTAGCCGAGGATGATCCAGGCTCCCACTGTGACAACAACAAAAGAAGTGAATCCGAACAAAAGGGCTCGGGACGGCTTACCTGTCTTGTCCGAAAGGCGATTACGCCACCACGCAGCAAGCCACCACGCAATCAAGCCAGCAGCGATGGCGCCTAGAAGTGCCATACCCGAGCCTTCAAACCAGGGAATCGCGATTCCCCGGTTAGACACCACGAAGAGATCCAAAGGCTTCCACGCATCCTCAATTCGGGGGAATGTCTGGAGCACAACCGCCAGGTTCATGAAGGTCAGGAGCAGAAGAAGAGGGAGATTGCGAAGAACCTCTACGTAGGCACCAGCGACGGTGCGGACAAGAAAGTTTTTAGACAGACGAGCCATTCCCACCAAGGTGCCGATAAAGATGGCTAAGAGAATGCCGACGATGGACACACGCAACGTGTTGTAGAAGCCTTGGATAAAGGCGGCCCGGACCGGGGAACTTTGGTCGAAATCTTGGCCTGGGAAGGTGAAGTTTGCGGGGTTATCGAGGAACCGCAGGTCGGTGGGAATCTTGCTCTTCTGGACGTTGATTTGGTAGTTGCTGTAGAGCCAGAAGATGACTCCGATGACAATTCCCAAGACGACGAGTTGGAAAACCCATTTGAGGACTCGAACATCCCGCCAGAACGGAGTTTTCGCGGACACGCCTGTCAGGGGGCTCACAAGGAGCCCCCTGACAGTTCGGTGTTTCCGAAAATGTCCCTAACCGATTAGCGGTAGGGAGGTGCGTACATCAGACCACCGTCGCTCCAGAGCGCGTTAACTCCACGCTCGAGGCCCAACGGCGCAAGGTGACGCTCGAAGATCTCACCGTAGTTACCCACCTGGCTAACTACTTGGTAGGCGAAATCGGTGGGCAGACCCAGACCGGGGTCGAGAGCCGACGATCCCTCGTCGGTTTCAATCTCAACACCGAGGAAACGCTGGATGGTGACATCCTCAGAGGAGAGGAAGCTGTCCACGTTTGCGCTGGTGATGCCGAACTCTTCAGCCTGAATGGTGGCGAAGATCGCCCAGTTCACGGCCTGAGCCCACTGGGTGTCACCGTCCAACACTGCTGGTCCGAGAGGCTCCTTCGAGAAGACCTCGGGGAGGATTTCCAGAGCAGCTGGGCCATCAGGGTATGCCGAACGGAATCCGGTCAGCTGGCTGACATCGGAAGACCATCCATCACACTGACCGGCGATGAAGGCTTCGAGAAGCAGGTCAGTGTCGTCAAATGCACGAACCTCCCAACCAAGGCCGAGGCGCGTCGACTCGAGAGCCGCGTTACCTTCGGTCGTGGTTCCCTTAGCCACACACACCACAGCTCCGTTCATGTCGCTCACGGAGTCGTAGGAGCCAGCGTTAACCATCATTCCCTGACCGTCGTAGAAGTTGGTCTGGAGGAAGTTAGCGCCCTCTGTGCCATCCCTGGATGCGGTCCACGTGGTGTTACGCACGAGAACGTCGATCGCACCACTCTGCAGAGCGGTAAAGCGGTCAGCGGTTTCCAGGTCGACCATGTCGACAGCTTCTGCATCGCCGAGAACGGCGGCCGCGATGACGCGACAGAAGTCAGAGTCGAACCCAACGTGGGTTCCATCCTCTTGCAATACGGCGAAGCCAGGCAGAGCGTCACGGGTACCGCAACGGACCACTCCAGCCTCCATCACTGCGTCCATCACGGAGGTGGTGGCAACAGCAGCCTCAGTCGTCGTGGCTGAATCGTCCGAAGATGTTGCGGCCGACGTAGCCGAATCATCTGCGCTCGATGCACATCCACTGAGGACCAGAGCCACGGCTGCAAAGCCCGCCATGATTCCAACAGTTTTTTTCATTAACTATCCCCTTACGTATTTGGATAAGCGGTGCTCACGCGACGGGGCGATAAGCCGACATCAGCGTGGGCATCACGTTCTACGCTAGTCCTCTTTCGCCTCCTCAAGAGTCGGAGTAGAACCGATTGTTACCCAAGCGTGACTGCTCACCTGAGCATTCCCAGGGCTTTACACTGGGCTGGTGTCGTCGTGACACGGGGCGGTAGCTCAGCTGGTTAGAGCAGCGGACTCATAATCCGTCGGTCACGGGTTCAAGTCCCGTCCGCCCCACAGTTCTTGGCTTTTTTCCGACGAGTTGTGATTAGCTCAGCTATGGCTCTTTTCAGATCGCGCCTTCTTGCGCTCCTGTCTTTTGGATTCATGCTGGTCATGAATGTACTCGCCACAACGCTTCCGCTTAATGGCCAAGCGACGAATGAAATTTCAGATCGCTACGACACTCTCTTTGCGCCCATCGGCTTCACTTTTGCGATTTGGGGGGTGATTTACCTTCTACTGGGCGTGTACACCGTGGTCCAGTTAGTCGCAGATAATTCCGTAATCCGGGGCATTACCCCCTGGTTTATTGCGAGCAGTTTGCTTAATGGAGCGTGGATTGTGGCGTGGCACTATGAGGCGCTCTGGCTTTCCGCGGCCACCATTATTGCTTTGCTCTGGACGTTGATCGTCATCAATAGGAGGACCACCGCCGAAAGGACGACCCTGGGTGCCAGCCTTTCCATCCGAGTACCTTTCGCGGTCTACTTCGGCTGGGTCACGGTGGCGACTGTGGCGAACATTTCCGCGTGGCTGGTGCAGCTGGGATTCGCTGATGGTTTCGGGCTTTCTGCTGAGGCGTGGACCATCGTGATCCTGGTTGTCGCGACCCTCCTAGGCTCCACCACAGCATTGGTCAATTCTTCTCCCAGTTATGTGCTCGTTCTGGTCTGGGCTTTCTGGGGAATCTTGTCACGCCACCTCTCACCGTCAGAATGGAATCAGGAATTCTCGGGGGTCATTCTCGCTACTCAGATTCTTCTTCCGATTTTGGGAATTGTCAGCCTGGTCGCTCTGGTTCGATGGGTGCGGCAGCCGGTGGTGGATTGGGCTTCGACTTCTGTGCGAAGGAGCTCGATTCGCTGATGAGGATCTGATTCCCATCAGCCTGGCGTGTGCCCGTCGCGCTGGAGTTTTTGTCGCTACCGTAGAGGCCAACGGCGAGGGAGAGATTCATGGCTAAGCACACCAGAACGATTGATCAGAAAATCAACCGTTTACGGACCTACAACGTTGTCGCGGGGTCGCTTCACCTTCTTCAAGCCGTGGGGCTTGGCTATGTCCTCTTCCTCTTGGAAGACCAAGTGACCTACGCGGTCACCGCTGATTACTTGGCTGGCCCTCCTGGAGTGCCGCTCCCTCCTGAGCGGGTGGAACTGTTCGATATCAACGTGGGTATTGGGGTGGTTGCATTCCTCGGTATGTCAGCCTTTTTCCACTACTTGATTTCCTCACCACTGTTCTTCAAGCGCTACGCCGGTGGTTTGAAGCTCAATCACAACTATTTTCGGTGGACTGAGTATTCGCTCAGTTCGTCGGTCATGATTTGGCTGGTCGCCCAGATCACCGGCATCACCGACATCGCGGCTTTGTTCTCGATTTTTGCGGTCAATGCCTCGATGATCATGTTTGGCGCCATTCAAGAGAAGTACGAGCAGCCAGGGTCCGGCGGCTTCCTCCCGTTTGTCTTCGGTTCGATGACGGGGATTGTGCCCTGGATCGTCATCCTCATCTACTTTTTCGCGCCAGGCTCAACCTCTGAGGTGGAACCCCCTGCTTTCGTGGTGGGAATCATCATTTCCCTGTTCATCTTCTTCAACACCTTCGCGGTGAACCAGGCTTTGCAATACCACCGCGTGGGCGGCTGGAAAGACTATCTCCGCGGTGAGCGGATGTACATCACGTTGAGCCTTATTGCGAAGACAGCTCTGGCGTACCAAGTCTTCTCTGGCGCCATCATCCCGGCTCTGACCGACTAGCCCCTAATGGAAGCAGAAGAAAAGCTCGCGACGTTTAGAGAGCGCCGCAATCTCGCCGCTATTCAGCCCGAAGGCCCGCTTGCCCTGACCAATACCCAGTGGGTCGACATGGAGCAAACCATTTGGGGAGTCCCCGGTGTGTGGGCACCCCGTGATGATGGAGGTTCTGGCCTCATCGTGAAAGCAGAGGCTGCTGATGGGGTGGTCGTCGATGGTGACCTCGTCGATGGAGAAGCCTTGGTGCGGGGTAAAGACGACGAATCACCCTCCACTGTGGTGTTTAGTGAGACCCTGAGCGCTCATGTGATTGCTGCGGATGGAGCGTATGCCCTCCGAGTGTGGGATTCCCAGTCTGAGGGAATCACCAACTTTGGTGGGATTGACGCCTTTCCCTATTCCTCGGAATGGGTTATCACCGGTACCTGGACAGAAATTCCTGGCGGCAAGAGCGTGGGATTTGAACACCTGAAGGAGGAAGGTGTCGCAAGGGATGAGGTTGTTCCCGGCGAAATACGGTTCACCCACGATGGTCAGGACTACAACATTGCTGCGTTCAAGGCAGGGCGTGCGCTCCAGTTAGTTTTTGCTGATGCCACCAATGGTGACTCCACCTACAGCGTGGGAAGGTTCCTTTTCCTCGCTCCGAACCCCGATGGTTCGATCACTCTGG
>JALQXU010000037.1 GCA_023263045.1 Pontimonas sp. | reverse complement strand
GAACCAGACGGGGTTCTCATCACCCTCCTCGTAGGTGGAGCGGGTGGAGATGGGATCGCGCGGTTGCTTAGCCATGCCGGACAGTCTATCTGGGGTCTCTGGGGGCACAACTATCCCCCGGAGTCGGCTTGATAGGCTGTGCGCGGTGAGGAGAGGAACCCCCGCACATGACTCACATTCTGGTTGTCGATAACTACGACAGCTTTGTCTACACACTCAACGGGTACCTTCACCAGCTGGGTGCAACTACTGATGTCATTCGCAATGACGATGTGAGTGCGGACGAGGTCCCAGACCTCGTTTCTCGCTATGACGGCATCCTGGTGTCCCCAGGACCAGGCACTCCTGCAGATGCCGGAGTATCGATTGCCATCGTCAAAGAGGCAGGCCATCAAGCCATCGCAGAAGCTTTCGGAGCAACCGTGGCGCATGCGGAAGAGCTCATGCACGGGAAGACTTCCGTGGTGACACACGACGAAAGCACGCTTTTCCAGGGCGTTGCCGAGTCGTTTCAGGCCACCCGCTATCACAGCCTCGCCGTCGTCGACGGGACCGTCCCCGATGAGCTAGTCGTGACTGCTCGCACCACCGGAGGGGTCATCATGGGTCTCAACCACCAGAGCGCCCCCGTCTTTGGCGTTCAGTTTCACCCCGAATCAGTGCTGACCGAGGGCGGCTACACGATGATCGGCAATTGGCTCGAGGTCACCGGTCTCACCGGAGCAGCAGAGATTGCTCGCTCGCTGAGCCCACGCGTTGCTGGGGTCTAGCCGCCAGCAGGATCTTCGGTCGCGACCGCTCCACAGTAGGTGAGGGTGATTTCCGAGCGTTGGGGGTGCTCTCCTGGAGACAAAGACTGACTTTTCACGGTTTGACCGATGCAGTCCGTCGCAATTTCGAGGCGCACGGAGAGTTGCATGGAGGGACCGGTCAGGAACGGGTTTGCCTCCCCTACCGTGAGGCCCACAACGTTGGGAACGAGAACCTTGCCATTGGAGATGGTGACGGTGATGGCGTCACCTGGTCTCACAGGGGTATCTGGTTGGGGCGTGGTCGCCATGACCAGACCCTCTTCAAGGCTCGGTGAGTAGGTGTCGACGATCGCCTCGATAACGAGACCGCGTTCTTCGAGGAGTGCGGTTGCCTCCTCGATATCGATATTGCGCACATCGGGCAAATCAAAACGCGCAATCCCGCTCGAGACCACGATCCTGACCGGCTCACCCGGTGCAACGCGGGTTCCCTCCTCGGGGAAGGTTTCGATGACAATTCCTTCCGGAATCATCTCGTTCGCTTCGTACTCGACATCGGGTGTGAGCCCGAGGGCCGAAATGGTCTGTGTTGCCACACCCTCTGTTTGGTTGACCAGAGCGGGAACTGCGGGTGCGGCGGTAGTGGCCGTGGTGGCGGGGTTGAGGGTGAATACCCAGAGCACAACGCCAATGACGAACAACACCGCGAGGACCGAGCCCATCCCAATGGCCAGAGTCGGAACACTCTGGGATTTGATTCCCCGAGATTCGAAAATCTCGAAGCCTTCCACTGGCTGGCGATACTCAGGCTCCACCGTGGCTTGCGGAACGCTTCCGGTGACAGCGGGTTCCACGCGAACTCGTGCCCCCGGAGTCGGAAGCTTCGGTGGACGCCCCTGAGCGACATCTTCAATGGCGGCCCGGAAAGCTTGAGCTGTCGGGAATCGCTCGGCCAGCTCCTTCTTCATCGCAGCCTCAACGATCAGCGCGACGTCTTCTGAGACGTTTGGGTTGACTTCTCGTAGAGGCGTAGGTTCTTCGCTGATGTGCTTGTACGCGATCGAAACGGGGGACTCCGACGTGAAGGGAGGCGCCCCGGCGAGTAATTCATACATCACCACACCGAGCGAATACAGGTCCGTGCGAGTGTCCGGCTCTTCGCCTTTGGCCTGTTCAGGCGAGATATAGAGCGCTGTGCCCAGAATCGAAGTGGTTTGTTCGAGGTTTCCCGTGGCATCACTCACAGCCCTGGCGATACCAAAGTCCATGACTTTGACAGTGCCATCCTCGGAGATCATGATGTTCGCTGGCTTGATATCGCGGTGAACGAGCCCCGCCTTGTGAGACACCTCGAGTGCGGTCAGTACCCCGTCGGCGACTTTCAAGATGTGGCGTTCTTCGAGCTTGCCCTGGCGCATGAGGGTGCTGAGCAGATGCCCCTCGACATGCTCCATGACGATGTAGGGGGTGGTGCTCCCCGGAGGAGTCTCTCCCGCGGGGCCGTTTTCTTCATCCCCCGCATCGAAGACGCGAACGATGGAGGGGTGAGACATTTTGGAAGCCGACATTGCTTCCAGACGGAAACGGTTTCGGAACGTGGGGTCAGAGGAGAGGGCAGACTTGAGAATCTTCAGTGCTACCTGGCGGCCAAGCCTCGCGTCAACACCGAGATAGACATCGGCCATGCCACCGCGACCGATAATCTCGCGCACTTCGTACCTGCCACCCAGAAGGCGACCAGTCCAGGCTCCTGGCGCGTTAGTGTTCACTCAATCCTCAATCTGGCCTTCTAGGGCCGACGTTATTCTACGGGCGTATCTTCGGGCACTTCTGGCTCAGGGGTCGTAATGCCAATGGACAATTCGGTGGACAAAGGCGACGACAAGCTTCCACACTTCACGAGATAGCTGGCGGTCATGCTCTCACCCTCACCGAGCAGAACGTTGATGGCGGTTTGTTCGGGCTCGAGGACTGTCGCACCCTCGTTGTCCAGGATTTCCCCGCCGACAATTTGAATGGTGTAGCTCACGAGGTCGAATCCGGCAGGGCACTGTGCAAAGCCTGGCCACTCGAGCAAGACTTCATCACCCGGAGCCCAGGGCCCTTCCGCTGGGGTGACGACCATCGTGCGGGGTTTAGGAGGCTGAGGAATCGCGGCGTAGAAGTAGACAGCAATGAGGGTGTTGCTCGCCACGGTCCCTTGCGGGTTCACCCGATAGGCGGTCGCCACGAGGTCTTGGGACGGAGCGATGTTCCCGGTAATCGCATCCAGGCGGAGCCCTTTTTGGGTCAGCGTCTCTTGCACTTGCGCTTGAGTCTTACCCACGATTTCAGCCTGGGTGATCTCCACCGTGGTGATTTCGGGGACGATGTCCTCCTCCGCCACAGGTTTCTCAGCGGGGGTTTCCGGTTCGACCACCTCAGGGACGTCGGGAAGAACGGGGACTACCGGGTCCTCGACAACATCAGACGGCGGTGACTGGAGCAGCACGGTCAGCGATGTTGCAATGAGCGCGATGGCGACAAAGGCACCGATGCCGCTAAACAACCAGAAATTTCGACCAAGCTTTCGTGGTGTCTCGACGGGGGAAGTGTCCGTGGACACCGGTGCTGGCTTCTTTTTCTCGCCGGATGCTTTCTCGGACGTCGGCTCCGGAATAAAGGCAAGTCCAGCAGCATCGTCTCCTCGGGAAAGCGCGAGCGCTGCTTGTGCGAGATCCCGAGCTGTGGCCGGGCGACCTTCTGGTTTCTTCGCCATACACGACATGACCAATGCCCGAACCGCCGAAGGGATAGAGGAGGGTAGCTCTGGTGGTGTCTCCTTAATCTGCGCCATAGCGATGGCTACTTGGGACTCCCCGCGGAAAGGACGCTTCCCGGCGAGAGCCTCGTAGGCGACGATGCCGAGCGAGTACACATCGGTTGCGGGCGACGCCGGTTTGCCCCCCGCTTGCTCGGGAGCCAAATACTGCACGGTTCCCATCACCTGACCGGTTGCGGTCAGGGGAACCTGGTCGGCAAGACGGGCGATTCCAAAGTCGGTGATCTTCACGCTGCCATCGGGAGTGATGAGGAGGTTTCCGGGTTTGATATCCCGGTGCACAAGACCAGCTTGGTGAGCAGCGTGGAGGGCGGACGCTGTTTGGGCCACGATGCTGAGCACACGCGATGCGGGAAGAATCTTTTCGCGCTCAAGAATGCTGCTCAGTGCTTCACCGGGCACCAGCTCCATCACGAGGTAGGCACTGCCTTCCTCTTCGCCGTAGTCGAAGACGTTCGCGATGCCCTCATGGTTCACGAGAGCCGCGTGCCGGGCCTCGGCCCGGAAACGCTCGCGGAACCCCGAATCCCCCATGTATTCGTCTTTGAGGATCTTGATGGCGACAGTGCGACCAATGACGGAGTCGTTGGCTTTCCACACCTCACCCATACCGCCGATGGCGATTCGGGAGACAAGCTCGTAGCGGGATCCAAACACTTGGCCGGTGGTCGGTCTCATCGCTGGATCACCGCCTCCATGATGGTTCTTGCCACTGGCGATGCCACAGAGTTCGACGTTCCCTCAGAACTGGAACCTTCGATGACCACGGCGATAGCGAGTTGAGGATTTTCTGCGGGGGCGAATCCGGTGAACCAGAAAGAGCGCCCATCGCCAATTCCCGTCTCCGCTGTTCCTGTCTTACCTGCGACGCTAATGCCTGAGATTGCTGCTCCACTGGCGACACCCTGACTGACGTTGCGCACCATCATGCGCGTCATTTCTTCGGCAACCGAGGGCCGCAGGGGCCGGGAGTAGATGGTCGGCTCGTAGGACTGCAGGACGCGGAGGTTGGGGGCAATAATCTCATCCACGAGGTTGGGTTTCATCAGCACACCACCCTCGGCGACGGCGGCACTCATCATCGCCACCTGCAACGGTGTGACCCGAACATCGAACTGACCAAACGAGCTCAGCATCAATTGGGCGTCATCTAGGCCTCGAGGGAAGTTACTCGGTGTCACCTCGAGGGGGATTTCGAGTGTTGCACCAAAGCCAAAGTCATCCGCCATTGAGCCGATGGCGGTCTCGCCAAGTTCCAGACCTAACTCGGCGTAGGGGATATTGCAGCTCAGACGGAATGCGTCCTCCAGGGTCACCGTCTCGTTCCCTCCACAGAGTCTTCCGCCGGAATTTTTGACGCTTTTGGTGCTCAGCGGCAACGGGAGTTCCGCCGGGTTGAGGAATTCACTGTCGGCGGTGTAGTCGCCGGATTCCAAGGCGGCAGCCGTCATCAAGATTTTGAAGACGGAACCCGGGAAATATTGATCCCCGGCGATGGCGCGATTGGCCAGCGGATTCCCGGGGTCCTCGGAGAGCTCGTTGTAGGCGCTAAGAACCGCCGAGGTGGAGTGAGCGGCTAAGCGATTGGGGTCATAGGACGGGGTGGACACCATCGCGAGAATTCGGCCGGTCGCGGGATCCATGACCACCACCGCACCGCGTCGATCGCCCAGGGCATCAAAGGCCACTTGTTGGATTTCTGGATCGAGGGTCAATTGCACGCTGGCGCCCTCCGGGGTGGAGCCGGTGACGAGAGCGGTGAGCTGATCGAGAATTTGGGAACTTGCGCGCCCCGTAAGAACGGGGTTGAGCGCGCTTTCGATGCCAGCGTTGCCTTGGTTCAAGGTGTAGTAGCCGACCACGGGCGCGTAGAGCTCCGGGTAGGGGTAGGTGCGCAGGTAGCTGAACTGGTTATCGACAGGAATCGAGGTCGCTACGGGAATACCGCCGGCGAGGATTTGCCCGCGTTCTGCAGAAAAGCTCTCGTAGAGTTTCCGCACGTTGCGGTCGTCATCGGCGATGTCCTCGCTTGCCACCACCTGGAGGTAACTGGCGGACAGAAAGAGCGCGATAAACATCGCCAGGATGGCGATGCCCACCCGACGCAGTGGTGTGATCATGCTCGAACACCCGCCTCGAGTCGAACGGACGCGCGTGCTTCATCGCTTAAGCGCAACAGCAGGGCAACGATGATCCAGTTGGCCACCAGCGATGACCCACCCGCTGCTAGGAAAGGTGTGGTGAGGCCGGTAACCGGAATCACGCGGGTGATCCCGCCGATGACGACGAAGACCTGGAGGGCAAGGACGAATGCTAAACCGGAGGACAGGAGTCGACCGAAGTCATCCGTCCCGGTGAACCCCACGCGCAAGCCTCTGGAGACCAGCAACAAATAGAGGGCCAACAGGGCGAAAACGCCAAAGATTCCGAGCTCTTCGCCGAGTGCTGCGACGATGTAGTCCGAGTTCGCGAGGGGAACGAAGTCGGGCTGACCTTGACCAAGCCCCTCCCCGATGAATCCTCCTTCGGCAAAGCCGAACAGCCCTTGAACAAGTTGGTACGAGCCTCCGACGGCGTTGTAGACCTCGTTATTGAACGAATCCAGCCAGCCTTGCACTCGCCCTTGGACGTAACTCATCTGGGTGGCAGCAGCTACCGCGCCGCCCACAAACAATCCGCCACCCAGTCCTAACCACAACACCCTGTTCGTAGCGATGTAGAGCATGGCGAGGAAGAGACCGAAATAGAGCAGAGAGGTCCCGAGGTCTCGTTGGAACACGAGCACACCCATCGCCACCGCCCACACGGCGAGCAATGGACCGAGGTCTCGAACGCGGGGCCACCGGATTCCGGCGAAGGTTGTCCCTACTTTTTGGAGGCTCTCCCGAGCGGTCATGAGGTACCCGGCGAAGAAGATCGCAAGAGCGATTTTCGCGATTTCACCGGGCTGAAAGTTCAATCCGCCGATGTTTACCCAGAGGGTGGCGCCGTTGACGGTGCGCCCAATGCCAGGCCACAGCGGCATCGTGAGTAACACCACTCCAGCGAGCATGGCGAGGTATCGATAGCGCAGCAGGACGCGGTAGTTCTTGACGACGATGAGGACGATGATGGCGATGACCAGCGCCACGGCCGTCCACGCCATTTGTCGAACACCAGCCGCCTCCCAGCCACTCGAACCGGCTGCGATATCGAGGCGGTGAATGATGGTGATTCCCAATCCGTTGAGCATGGTCGCCAGCGGAACCACAAAAGGATCGGCGTCACGCGCGACAATCCGTAGGACCAAGTGCAATCCCAGGGTCAACCCGGCGAGACCCGCCGCGTAAGTTAAGAGACTCCAGTCGAGAGTGCCTAGAGCCCCCCACTGCACGAGTGCGAGAGCTAGGGCGCTCAGCCCCAGTGCCACGATGAGCAAGACCAACTCCAGGTTGCGAAGCTTCTGGGGCATCTTCACGCGCAACACGACGCGTCCGGTGACCGGAGAGACAGGGGGAACCGTGTTCGTCATACCCCTACCGCCTCAGCCGATCGACGATTTGGAAGGCGTCTTCGAGGGACTCTGCGGGGAGCGACTCTTCGATTCTCTCCTGCTCAAAAACTTGCAGAGAGTCAATCGGGACATCTGTTTCTTCGTAGAGCGTGGAGAGCGACAGGGGTCCCACGTTTTCGGGGACACCTTGGTAGATGGCGATAAAGCCGTTGCTTTCTCCGACGAAGTAGCGAGTTTGAGTCCACTCATACGCGCTAAAGGCAGCTCCCACCAACGCGGCAATCACAATAACCACGGAAAGCGACCAGACAATTCGTCGGCGAATAAGACGCCTGCGGTCCTCGCGTATGAGCTCCTCGAGGTAATCCTCTTCAGGCTCGAAGTGTTCGTCAGCGGGCGGCATCGCCCGCAGCGGGTGGAGCAGGAGAGCGGGGAGCGCTGGGCGGCGCATGACCGGACCGGATTCGTAGGTGAGGGGTCCAGCAGCAGCACCCACCATGCGCGGCTCTGCGGGGGGTGAGGTGTCGAGGTCCTCTGCGACGCGAACAACCACCACGGTGACGTTGTCGGGTGCTCCCTCACTGAGGCTCTGGGTGATGAGTTTGTGGGCTGCGAGTTCCACATCATCCACGGTCAGCAGAGTCTCGGCGATATCCCGCTCCGGGACATATCCGCTGAGCCCATCAGAACAGAGCAACCATCGGTCACCCGGCATGGTGTCGATGACATGGGTGTCGACCTCAGGCTCTGCGTCGACGTCACCGAGCACACGCATAAGAACACTACGTCGGGGGTGGACCGCTGCTTCCTCCGGGGTAATGCGCCCACTATCGACCAATCGCTGGACGAAAGTGTGATCGGAGGTGATCTGTTCCAGAACACCTTCGCGGAGGCGATAAATCCTGGAGTCCCCGATATGGGCAATAACCATCTGGGACTTCACCCGAATCATCGCACTGACGGTGGTGCCCATACCGGTCAGTTCGGGATGCTCCACCACAGCGTTGGTCAAGTCCGCGCCAGCGTCCAGAACACCGCGGAAGAGCGCTTCTCTCGCCTCTTCGACGCTGTCGTATGAGCGATCAAGACCGAAAAGGTGCTGGACCGCTAGTGCACTCGCAACGTCACCACCCGCGTGACCACCCATGCCATCGGCAACCACGAAGAGGTTTCGGCCCACCGAGCCGGAGTCCTGATTGCTCGCGCGAATTTTCCCGATATGGGAGGACGCGGCACTCAGAATCTGGTCGGTGGGCATCCGGCTACTTTCGGAGTTCAAACGTTGTGTTTCCCACGCTCACCGGGGTGTTCAGCGGAACCGGGGTCGGGATACTCACGCGGTTACCATCCACAAACGTGCCATTCGTGGAATCCAGATCTTGAATCATCCACTGGTCATTCCAGAGCATC
>JALQXU010000036.1 GCA_023263045.1 Pontimonas sp. | reverse complement strand
GTCGCCATCATGTCCTATCACTCGGGTGAGGACCGCTTGGTGAAGAGGGAGCTTCGCAAGCTCTCTGTTTCGACGGCACCCCACGGTCTGCCGACCGAGCTGCCCGAACATCAGCCCAGTTTTCGAGAAATCACCCGAGGCGCAGAAATGGCTAGCGCTGAAGAAATCGCTGTGAACCCCAGAAGTGCCTCAGTCCGTTTGCGGGCTGGGGAGAAAGTGAAAGAGGTACTCTCATGACCGCTTTAGCGATCAGCTCTGCGGGTGCTCCTCGAGCAAAGAAGCTCCAGGCAGCTCCCTCGACACGCCAGAAAACCGCTGCGAATGCTGTTCCGAAGCTCCGCTATATCGTGGTTCTGCTGGCCGGCATTTTCGCGATTTTAGGTGGACAACTCTTGCTCTCTATTGCGGTCTCCGGCGGCGCCTATGAAATTGCGTCCCTCAAGGCCGACCTTCGGGGAAGCCACCAGCAGCAGCAGATTGTGGGGGAGGAGATCAGCGCACTCGTTGCGCCCGACACTCTCGCCACACTCGCTGGCTCTATGGGCATGGTTCCCGATAACAACCCCGCCTATATCCGAGTATCCGATGGCGCTATTGTCGGTGAGGCACAGCCTGCCGAAGCCTCCTCGGGAGGACAGGTCTATGCAACCACCGCGGGCACAGAGACCATCACACCGCCGGCGATTGTCGAGGATGTTTTCACCACGATTTCCTACCAGGCAGCGCTCGAAGCTGACGCGGCGGATGTGTTGGCGGCGCAAGCCCTCGAAGATGCCGCGCTCGAGGAGGCAACGGCGACGAGCGTTGGTGCTCCAGCCCCGGATGCTCCCGCACCGCGCTTCGGTGGTTCCATCCCCTCCCCGGTAACCCGCTAGAGAGAACTCCATGCCTCAGCAGCGAATGTCCAGCCGTCGAATGGGTGTCGCGCTTGTCGTCATCTTCTTGATGGCTGGCTTGCTGGTTTCTCGCCTGGTCGATGTGCAGATCGTTCGCGCTGACGAATTGAAGGAACAATCCGCGGATATCCGGACCACCAGTGAAGTCATCTGGGCGTCACGAGGCTCCATCGTCGATAGCTTTGGCAACGATTTAGCCCGCGATGTAGATCGCTATGACATCAGTGCCGACCCGAGGAAAGTCGGTGATTTCCGGCGCGATGGCGAGGTGGTGACGGTGGCTAGCGCGATGGCCGAAATCGCTGCCATCACCGAGGCAAACCCTGATGAACTGCTTTATGCGGTCAATAAGGACACGAGTGCCCATTTCACCTACTTGGTCAAGGGTGTGAGCCCCGAGGATCGTCAGCTGTTGCGAGAGCTGCGTAACCCATGGCTTCAGATGGACCTGGTGCGCGAGAGGACCTATCCGTTTGGCCCGGTGACAGCGAATTTGACGGGGATGCTCGGTCGTGATGAACCACTCGCAGGTATCGAGCGCAAATATGACTCCTGTCTGGGGGCCATCAACGGTTCGGCGACGTATCAGCGCGGCGCTGATGGAATCCGTCTCCCTGGGACGACGCAAGTCGTCGATCAGCCCATTC
Organism: Pontimonas sp.; assembly: GCA_023263045.1. Lineage (GTDB taxonomy): Bacteria > Actinomycetota > Actinomycetes > Actinomycetales > Microbacteriaceae > Pontimonas. The sequence goes on along the minus strand of JALQXU010000036.1, from coordinate 7,267 downwards.
ACGGAGGCGATGTCATACTCACGATCGATAGCGACTTGCAGTGGTACGTGCTTCAAACGCTCGCCGAGCACGGGAGCAACTTAGGTGCGCAGTATGGCTCGGCCATGGTCGTCCGGGTGGACGACGGCCACATTTTGGCGGCTGCGGACTGGCCCACCTTCGATCCCAACGATTTCTCCCAGGCGCCGGTCGAGTTCATGGGAGCACGCTCCTTCAGCTCTCCCTACGAGCCGGGATCCATCATGAAATCCATCGGCATCGCGATGCTGATTGATGCGGGATACACCTACGCCGAGGACAAAATCGTGGCGCCGGGCTTCTACGAGGTTTATCCGGGCCGTTTCATCAAGAACTTTATTGTCGCTGACGACCGACAACTGACGACGGCGGGTGTGCTCCACACCTCCTCCAACACGGGAATTTCCGTCTTGGCTGACCGTATGCCGAAGGAAACCGCTACTCGGTACTTCCAGAAGTTCGGATTCGGTGAGGTCACGGGCGTTGACTTTTTGGGTGAATCCGCTGGGCAGGTCCTTTCTGCCGACCAAGTCGACGTAGTCACCCGATATAACCAATTCTTTGGCCAAGGTATCTCGGTCACCGCCGCACAGATGGCTTCGTCGTATCAAACTTTGGCCAATGACGGAGTGAGGGTTCCCCTGCGACTCGTCGATGGATGTCGCACCAGCGAGGGTGAGGTCGTGGCGGCTCCGACAGACGAGCCCATTCAAGTTGTCTCTGCCAGCGCCGCCCAGCAGACCATCCGCATGATGGAGACCATCGTGTCGCAGGGACCCCTGCGAAACACGCTGGAAATCCCTGGATATCGTGTGGCGGCGAAAACCGGTACCGCGGAAATTGCAACCTCAGAGGGCTATGGCGATGATCGCGTCATTTCCTTGGCGGGCATGGCACCCGCGGAGGATCCCGAGTATGTCGTCTTGGTGAGTTTCTATAAGCCACAAACCTCGAGGGTCTCGACTGCCGCAGCTCCCGCGTTCCACGAGATTCTCTCCCACGTGCTCAAGCACTACCGTGTCGCCCCCTCAACCGAGCCCGCGGTACTTCCCCCACTAACCTGGTAGGACGGGGTGCAGGCGCCCTGGAAGGGGGTGGAGTGGTGCCAGAGCACAACGCACTGAGACCCCAATTCACCCAGCCCGTGGCACTGTCAGCCCTCGCGTTGACCCTGGGTCTCGAGCACCGGGGGGATGACACGACGGTCACCGGAGTGGCGCTCGCCTCGAGCGCTGTTCAGCCCGGTGATCTTTTTGTCGCGTTGCGCGGTGTGAATCGCCACGGCAGCGAATTTTGGCCAGAGGCCAGAGCAGCTGGCGCGAGTGGCATTCTCACCGACGATGACGGTGTTGAGTTGGTGAATGACCCGAATCTGCCCATTATTCGAGCGGACAACCCGCGCGCGGTCCTCGGAGCTGTCTCCGCCCAGATTTATGGAACTGTCGGGGATGAAGGTCCCACAATCTTCGGCGTGACCGGGACGAATGGAAAGACGTCAACGGCCTTTCTCCTGGAGGCGATTCTTCGCGGTCTCGGTCAGGCAACCGCCCTGTCCACTACGGCGGTGCGCCAGGTCAGGGGTGAGACTTTTCGAAGCTCTTTGACCACCCCAGAAGCCCCTGATATCCACGCGATGATTGCGAGAGCTCACGAGGAGGGCGTTTCGGGCATTGCGGTGGAAATCAGCGCTCAAGCTTTGGATAAGAACCGCCTGGACCACGTCGTGTGTGATGTGGCGGGCTTTACCAACCTCAGCCACGACCACCTCGAAGACTTTGGCACGATGGAGAACTATCTCGACGCGAAGGCGGACCTCTTCACGCCGGAGCGGGCCCGAACTGCAGTCATCTGCGTGGATTCGACGTGGGGTCAGCAGTTGGCACGCAATGTCGACATTCCAACTGTCACAGTGGGCCACCGAGGCTCCGGTGATGCCCAATGGCTGTGGGAGAGTGTCCCCTCTGATCAGGGGATGACCACTCTTAGGGTGGATGGGCCAGCGGGAGAATCCATCACGGTCGATGTTCCGCTCAGTGGAGACCACATGCTGGCAAACACAGCACTCGCCGTCGTCATGGTGGTCAACTCCGGAGTTTCCCCGGCTGATTTTGCTGTCATGGGGCCTGGAACGGCGGGTATTCCGGTCTTTATCCCCGGTCGGATGGAGAAGGTGTCGGGAGCGCGAGGCCCTCAGGTGTATGTCGATGCGGGACGTAGCGCTGATGCGTACGAGCACACGCTCAGTACTTTGCGTGAGCAGACGGCAGGACAGCTCATCATGGTGTGTGGCACCTCGGGTAACCGAGATGCGACTAAGCGCCCGATTATGGGTGCCACAGCGGCCAGGCTTGCCGATGTGGTGATTGTTACCGATGATGACCCACGGCGTGAGGATCCGGACGCGATTCGGCAGGGACTCTTGGAGGGAGCGAGGAGCGTCCCCGGCGCGCAAGTGCATGAGATTCCTGACCCGAGCGAGGCAATCCGGCTCGCGGTCAGTCTTGCTCGTGACGGTGACACCATTCTCTGGACAGGTCCAGGCTCGCAGGATTACCGGGACATCGGTGGGGTAAAGGTTCCCTACTCAGCTCGCGGTGAGGCGCGCCACGCCCTGACCGATGCCGGCTGGGGTCAGCAATGAGCTCTTTTCCCGGGGGAGAGACTCTCGCCGACGACGTGATTCTTGTTGACCAGTCGCACGTCACGCGAGCCGTTGACGCTGTGGAGGTTGCCAAGTCTGTTTCGGGGTTTGCTCGAGGGTCCCGTCGGGTGGTTGCCGTTGCTGGGGCGTTGGATTTTTCGGGAGATTCGGACTACGACAACCTCAGTGCGTTTGGGGCACTCATGGTTCGACTCAACATCACCCAGGTTTTTGCCGTGGGGCAGGGAGCGAGAGCGCTCTTTCTGTCGGTCGGAATGGAAGGAAGTTGGGACGGAGAGTCGCGCTTCTGTGAGAACGCTGACAGCGCGTACGATGACATCCGTGCTCTCCTTCAGCCCGGCGACGTTCTTCTCATCCTGGGGAGCACCGAGGAACCACTCTCCGAGTTGGCGTCGAGGGTGAAAGCTGAGCTCTCGTGAGAATACTTCTTTTGGGTAGCGCCATTGCGTTAGGTTTTTCGCTCTTCCTCACACCCCTGTTTATCCGGCTTTTCGCGAAGATTGGGTGGGGTCAGTTCATCCGTCAGGATGGCCCCAAGACCCACTACGTCAAACGTGGAACCCCCACCATGGGTGGGATTGTCATCTTGTTGGCCGTCGTCGCCGGGTACTTTGGCGCTCACCTCATCGAAGGTGAGATGCCCAGTCCTTCGGGACTGCTCGTCGTGGGCCTCATGGTCGGGTTAGGCCTCGTCGGGTTCCTCGATGACTTTTCCAAGATTCGTCGCCAGCAATCCCTCGGTCTCTCGCCACGGGGGAAAGTCATCGGGCAGCTTGCTGTGTCCGTCGCTTTCGCCTGGGGATCGGTGTCCTTTCCCGATGAAAACGGCATAACCCCGGCCGCTCAGGGGATCTCTGTTGTCCGTGGAGCTGACCTTCTGTCCTTTGTGGAGTGGGGATACTGGGCGGCGGTCGTGGCGTTCGCGATTTGGGCGACGCTGATTATCGTGGGCACCTCGAACGCCGTGAACCTCACCGATGGCCTCGATGGGCTGGCCAGTGGAGCCACCATCCTCGTTTTCGTCGCGTATGTCATGATCACTTTCTGGCAGTTTAACCAGTCGTGCTTCCGCGCTTTCCCGGACGAGGATGTTCTTTACAAGTGCTACGAAGTGCGGGATTCTCTGGAGCTCACCGCGGTGGCGGCCATTGTGGCGGCCAGCTTGATTGGGTTCCTCTGGTGGAATACCTCTCCCGCCAAGATTTTTATGGGCGATACGGGATCCCTGGCTCTCGGTGGTGGGGTTGCTGCTCTCGCGCTCTTCTCCCGCACCGAAGTGCTGCTTCCCGTTGTCGGAGGACTCTTCGTCATCTTGACCGGATCGGTCATCCTTCAGCGGCTCTACTTCAAAGCGACCGGTGGCCGACGAATTTTCTACTCGTCACCGCTGCACCATCACTACGAGATTAAGGGGTGGGCTGAAGTCACCATCGTGGTGAGGTTCTGGCTCATCGCCGGACTCTTCGCCGCTGTGGGCGCTGGATTGTTTTACCTGGAGTGGCTCAGTCGTTGACCATGAGCGCTCTCGATGAGCTGACGAGCTGGCACTCACCCTGGTCGGGGCTTCGCGTTGCGGTGGTGGGACTGGGGCACACGGGCTTCGCGATAGTCGACACGCTGTGTGAGCTGGGTTGCGAAGTGACGGTGTGTGCGCCGGAGGCGACCGAAGACTTGGCAAACCTCGCGGGCGTGGTGGGCGCGACGGTCGTCGTGGACCAGGACCCCGCTGCCCGGGTTCGTGCGGTGGAAAACCAGGAGTGGGATGTCGCCATCGCTTCGCCTGGAGTGGAACCAGGCGATCCAGTGGTGGCGTCGATGCGGGGGCGGAGAATCCCACTCTGGTCGGATCTCGATCTGGCCTGGCGCCTTCGGGACAAATCTGGTCCTCCTGCACCATGGACGATGGTTCTCCATAGCCCAGGATCCGACACCGCAGTCGACCTTGCCGTGCGGATCTTCCAGGCTGCCGAGTCGCCCACTCGTGTGGTGGGTAATTTGGCGCCACCAGTGTTGGATGCGTTGCGCGAGCCCCGATCCTGGGAGAACCTCATCGTTCAGGTATCCCCGCACTCGCTGGTCTGGCGCTCTCGTTTTCCCGAGAGCCCTATTTCGCCCTGGTTAACAGTGTCTTTGGATGCAGAGGGTGAGGAAACCGGGGGAGTGTTCTTCGATGGGACTAATCAGGCCTGCGTCTATCGCAAGGGTGTGGGCCCTACGGAGGCCCAAGTCCAGGATGCCGAGGTCGTGGAGGGCGCCAGGGCAATCGGTTTGGGTCTTGATTCACCGGGGATGAGCGATATCGGTTTGGTGGAGGGGATTATTGTCGATCGCGCTTTCCTCGACGACCGAGCCCATCAAGCACTCGAGATTTCGACGCTGGAGGAACTCCAGGAAGCTGGTTGGCAGGTTCCCGAGCAACTGCCCGCGCTTCTGGCAGCAATCGCTATTACGCGCTCGAGGGACGTCGAACCTGCCCTCATCGCCGGTGTTTTGAGCCTTCCGTAGCGTGGATTTGCACCGGGTCTAATCGGCGTGCCTTAGCGGTTCTTGGGCGCTTTTCCCCACACACTGGAGGGTACTAAGCATCCATCAACCTCAACATGAAGGTCCGATGGTCGAAAGTAGGTGGGGAGGCAGTGACTCAAGTCGCATCGAAGGCGTCTACGCCTCGCGTCACCGTGTCGGTGAAGCGACTCTTCGGTCGCGAATCGGCCGATTACGTCGTCATGGTCTCCATGGTGTTCTTCCTGGTCATTTTTGGACTGGTGATGGTGCTCTCATCGTCCTTCGTGGGGTCTGCACTCGGTAACGACGGGGACTTTTTTGCCACCTTCTTCCGCCAGGTTGTCTGGGTGGCACTCGGGGTGCCCCTGATGCTCGTCATCTCGCGGTTTCCCGCCCGGGCGCTCAAGAAACTCGCACCCAGTATTTTCTTGGTGGCGTTGCTCCTCCAGGGTCTCGTGTTCACGCCTCTCGGAATTACCTCGGGTGGTAACACCAACTGGGTCAACATCGCCGGCTTTACCGGGCAGCCCTCCGAAATCTTGAAAGTCGCCATGATTATCTGGATGGCGGCGATTCTCGCCGATCGCATCGACGTCGTCGAGGACTATCGGACGCTTCTGCGACCTCTGGGATTAGGTGTCCTCATGGCGCTGGCCTTGGTGATGCTCGGCCAAGACCTCGGAACCATGGGGGTCATGGTCATCATTGCCCTCGGAATCGTCTTTCTTGCCGGAGCGAAACTCTCCCACCTTTTCACGGTGGTTGCCTTCATTGGAGCGGGTGTGGCTCTCCTCGCGATGTTGAGTCCCTCCCGTATTGACCGGATTATGACGTGGTTTTCCGGCTGCACCGAGGACGACTATTTGGGGACGTGTTGGCAGATTGTTCACTCCACCTATGCGCTGGGTTCTGGGGGAATATTGGGCGTGGGATTGGGTAACTCGCGGGCGAAATGGTCGTGGCTCCCGCACGCCGAGACTGACTTCATCTTTGCGATCGTGGGGGAGGAGCTCGGGCTCATCGGAACCAGCATGGTCATCCTCTCCTTCGTGATTCTTGCGGTCTCGATGGCTCGACTGGTCCGCGCACAACCCGACCCCTTCGCCAGGCTTGTCACGGGTGGGGTCATGGTCTGGCTGATCGGGCAGGCCTTGATCAACATCGCCGTGGTCCTCGAGGTGCTCCCTGTGCTGGGTGTGCCGCTTCCCTTCATGTCGGTGGGTGGCTCTGCCCTGCTGGCCTCTTTATTGGGCATCGGCGTAGTGATGGCTCTCAATCGGCATGACGCGATTTCGGTGAGCGCCAGCTCCTCGAGGCGGAGCTCAGCCCGATGATGCGCGTGGTTCTTGCCGGTGGGGGAACCACTGGCCACGTGAATCCTTTGCTCGCGGTGGCACACGAGCTCGTTCGGCAAGGCCAGTCCACGCCAGACGACATTGTCGTCATCGGAACACAGGAGGGTCTCGAAACCAGACTCGTTCCTCAAGCAGGGTTCGCTCTAGAAACTATCGCGAGGCTTCCGCTTCCCAGGCGGGTGACGCTCTCGGCACTGGCGTTCTGGCCCCGGTTTGCCGGAGCAGTCGTGAAAAGTATGCAGGTCATTCGCGCGCATCGTCCCGATGTGGTTGCAGGATTTGGTGGCTATGTTTCAGCACCTGTTTATGTCGCTGCGTGGTTGTTGCGGGTTCCCCTCGTCATTCATGAGGCGAACGCTGTTCCTGGGTTTGCGAACCGCTGGGGAGCGCGGCTCACGCGCCACGTTGTGACGACCTTCTCGCTTACACGATTGCCTCACGCTCGGCTTCTCGGGATGCCGATGCCCCGCAGTATCACCCACCCCGAGTCGACTCCGACTCTCTCGGAGGCTCGTCGACACTTTGGATTGTCCCCTCGAAAAAAGACTCTGGTGGTAACCGGAGGCTCGCAAGGATCCGTCAGTATCAACTCGGCCGTCCACGAGGTTGTGTCAGATGTGTTGGCGGCGGGGTGGCAGGTGCTGCACATCGTGGGGAGCCGAAATCCGCTACCCACACAGGACACTCCCGGATACGTGACCATGCAGTACTGCGACCGAATGGATCT
>JALQXU010000035.1 GCA_023263045.1 Pontimonas sp. | reverse complement strand
CTCAAAATCGGGCAGGATCAGATCCACACCGGGCTGTGTTTCCTCGGGGAAAAGAACCCCGCAATCAACAACGAGAAGTTTTCCGTCAATCTCGAAGACGGTCATGTTGCGACCGATTTCCCCAATTCCACCGAGCGGAATAACCCGCAAAGTGCCAGGCAGTAGTGCGGGTGGATCCACCACAGGTTGGGGCATAGAGTCCTTCCCTAGCGGGTAGTCCCCGCCACCTTGGGCAGGGCACCGCCGGCGGCCGCATTGCGATCGGGGCGGAAGTTGGAGAAGTCAGCACCTGCGACATCGTGCACCAAGGCGATGTCGTTCTCGATGAGAGCAGCTTCGGATTCCTCCGGGCCCACGAGAGGCAAACGAACCCGAGGTGAGGAGATACGTCCGAGACCGTGAAGGATGTATTTCGTCGCCACCGTTCCTGGCACGTGTGTCATCGTTGCGCGAACCAATGGCTCCAAGAGCTTGTGTTGAGCCGTAGCTGCGGCCACATCACTGCGGTTCACCGCATCGACGATGATCCGGTAGGGCTCAGGAGCGATGTTGGCCGTCACTCCGATGAGCCCGGTGCCGCCGATGGCGAGTGTGGGCAAAGCGTTGGCGTCATCACCGGCGAAGTAGAGCAAGTCGGTCTGGTTCATCACCCGAGAGACTTCACTCAGGTCCCCTTTGGCATCCTTGACCGCTCGAATGTTGGGGTGTTTCGCAGCGCGCAGGATGGTGTCGTATTTGATTTCAATTCCTGAGCGACCCGGAATGTCATACAAGATGACCGGCAAATCGGTGGCGTCCGCAATGAGACGGAAATGGGTAAGAACACCTGCCTGGGTGGGTTTGTTGTAATACGGAGTGACGACCATCACACCGTCAGCACCCGCTTTTTCACTGGCTTTGTAGAGCTCAATGGCGTGAGCGGTCTCATTCGACCCGCCACCGGTGATGATTTTGGCGCGTCCAGCAGATACTGACTTCCCGGTCTTCACGAGCTGAATCTTTTCGGCATCGGTCAGGGTGCTCGTCTCGCCTGTGGTTCCCGTCACCACCAGCCCGTCAGCACCGTGACTGATCAGGCTTTCCATCAACGATTCCACGCCAGGCCAGTCGACCTCACCGTCGACCGTCATGGGAGTGACCATCGCCACGAGGACTTGGCCGAAAGGATTCTCAGTTACCACCCGACCAGGCTAGCGCCCGCAGGCACCAGGCGCACACCCCTACGGAGCTACGCGCCCGTTCTGGTCAAAGGTTTCCGCCGTCATCGGCATCAGGGGTTTCCAGAGTTCTTCCATCTTCTCGGCGACCATTTCAATTTCACGCTGCGGGAACGAGGGGAAGTGTGTTCCCTCCCGTTTGGTGCGCAAGCTGAGGAAATTCATCAGGCTTCGAGCGTTCATCGTGACGTACATGCTCGAATACAGGGTCACGGGCAGGACCGCGCGAGCCACCTCTCGGGCGACCCCGGCTTCGAGCATCCTCTGATAACTCTCGTAGGCCTGCGTGCACACAGCGACGACTTCGTCGCGCACCAAGGCAGTCTGCTCCGCAGTGCCATCCTCGAACTCATACGCCCCGGGCTTACCCACCTGAACGAGCTTTCTGTCGGGGCCAGGAACATAAAACACCGGGCGAAGCTCGCGATAGCGACCACTCTCCTCGTTATAGGAGGCGATGCGGTGGCGCATGAACTCGCGGAACACGAAAATCGGTGCTTGGACATAGAAGGTCAGCGAGTTGTGCTCGAACGGTGAGCCATGGCGATCCCGCATGAGGTAGTTGATGAGGCCACGGTCTCGCTCTGACGCTTCTGCTCCCGAGCTTGCGGCCTCCAGAGTCTGCTCACCCTGGGTGCTGACCCGAGCGGCGAAGAGAACATCCGCATCACTGGCGCTGTGGCGAACAAGCTCCACCGTTACATCTGAACGAAACTCAATCTGCTCGTCGGTCACCCAGGCTGCCTTTCTTCACCAGTGCTCTCCAGCCTACTTCTCCTCGGGTAACGCTTCGTCATATCCAGGCGGGTCGGAGCGCCGGGCACCTAAAGTAAATCCCCATGGAGCCTGTGCAGATTGCCCTCGTGGTCGGAGGGCTACTCGTGTTGTCCACGCTCCTCGGATTTGCATGGCAAAACAAGCAAGGTGCTGTCTCGAGAAAAGCCAAGGCATCGCTCCCCCCGGATGTCCCGGCAGAGTTGATTGATCAAGGTGCTGTGATCACCTTGCTGCAATTCTCTGGTCCTTACTGCTCGTACTGCCAGGCGATGCGGGTTGTACTCGGCAACGAAGCAGCCTCGAGCGAAGGCACTGTTGCTCACCGAGAAATCGACATCACCGACTACCCCGAGCTGACCGCTTCCCTGAAGGTTGCACAAACCCCCACCACTTTCATCGTCACCGGGAGCGGACACATCATGTCCCGGATTCACGGCGCCGCAAAACCCCCCGTCGTCGCACACGAAGTGCAGCAAGCTCTCACCCAACGAAAGGCACAAGCAGATGAATACCTCATCTAATCCATCAGCGGGCATCGATCCGAGGAGTCCACGTTTCGGTGCAGGAATCACCGCGATAGCGCTCCTCGTTACCCTCGCTCTGGGGCTAACGGAGCCCACCATCCCTCAGGGCGTTGCCGAGCGTAGCCTGAACCCTGCCTTCATCCTGCTCACCCTCATCACAGCCCTCTTCGCTTGGGGAGCATTCGCCGGCGTTCAGCGCCACCCCTATGGTGCATTGTTCAAGGCACTCATACTGCCCAGGCTTGGTCCTCCCGCCTATCGGGAAGAACCAGAACCCCCCACCTTCGCGCAGTTGGTCGGTTTTGTGGTCTCCATCACCGGTGTGGTTCTCCACCTCGCGGGCGTCCCCTACGGACTGGTGGCTGCGACCGCGGTGGCGTTCATTGCGGCTTTCTTGAATTCTGTCTTCGGTTTGTGCCTGGGTTGTGAAATGTATGCCCTGCTGGTGCGAGCACGCATCATTCGAGGGTCCTAGGTTTCTCAGAAAGCCCTGAAAGGTGTCGCGAAGATCGCCAGATAGTGGTTCGATTAGGTCACATCCCCTGGAAGGACAGACATCATGGCAGTCACAAGCGAAGCACGGACACAGTGGGCAGGATCGCTGATTGAGGGCTCCGGCTCCACCAGCTTGGTCTCCTCAGGCGCCGCAAACTTTGACGTCACCTGGGCAGCACGAAGCGAAGGACAAACAGGAGTTACCAACCCCGAAGAGCTTCTCGGTGCAGCACACTCCGCGTGCTACTCCATGGCCCTCTCCCATGCACTCAGCGGTGCAGGGTCCCCCCCGGAGTCGTTGGATGTGACCGCTGCCGTGACATTCGTCCCCGGCGAAGGAGTGACCGGCTCACACCTGCTGGTCACCGCCAGCATTCCCGGAATGGACGATGCGACATTCCAGGGTTTCGCAGAAGACGCCAAAGCGAACTGTCCCATCTCGCAAGCGCTTGCCGGTGTTCCCATCACCCTTGAGGCCACTCTGCGCTGATGCTCAAGGGTTACCGCGAAGACGCTACGCGCCTTCGAGTCCTGATTTCGGGTGCCAGCGGCATGATCGGAACTCCGCTGCAGGCTCTCCTGCGCGAGCAGGGTCACGCGGTCCACACTCTCGTCCGACGAACCCCCACTGATGCGACCGAGCACTCGTGGAACCCGGCAACCGGAGAGATCGAATCGGGAATCCTGGACCACATCGATGTGGTGGTGAACCTATCGGGGGCTTCCATTGGACGGATTCCGTGGACGCCGGGTTATAAGAAGACCATCCTGGAGTCGAGGGTGGCTGCCACATCGACCCTCGCTGGGGCCATAGGCCGCGCGACGACGCCTCCAAGTCTCCTTGTGCAGGCCAGTGCTGTGGGCGTGTATGGGGACCGAGGTGACGAGGACATCACTGAGCGAACCACTAAGGGTGAAGGCTTTCTAGCCGAGGTAGTGGAGCAGTGGGAGGCGGCTGCTAAGCCCGCTCAGAGCAAGAAGACCCGGATCTGTTACGCACGAACAGGTCTCGTGGTGGGTAAGGGAGGGGCAATGGCGCCCCTGAGGCTCCAAACCGCGCTTGGTGTCGGTGGCCCAATCGGAACCGGCGCGCAGTGGTGGCCATGGATTAGCCTTCACGACGAAGTTCGGGCGTTGGCGTTCCTCATTAATCACGAAACCACCTACGGCGTGTTCAACCTGGTCGCCCCCACTCCCGCGACCGCTCTCGATCTCACCAAGGAGCTAGCCAGGCGCATGGGACGACCGCACTGGCTAGGGCTCCCCACGTTTGCCATTTCGCTTCTCATGGGCGAGGCCGGACGAGAGTTGTTGCTGACGTCTCAGAAAATTGCGCCAAAGCGTTTACTTTCTGCCGGGTTTAGCTTCGACGACGCCACGCTAGACGAGGCAATCGTGCGTATGCTCGCGAAGAACTAGGTGCCCCGGGACAGGGCTATAGCGCGGCGCACGGCCCAGCGGGCTCGTCGTCGGTCGCCACACGCGTCGTAGGCGAGACCCAAGCGCAACCAGGAACGCCACGACTCGGGATGGGCTTCGGTGTCCTGTTTGAACGAGGGAAACGCAGCCTCAGCCGCGTGGCGATCCGGGCGGCCACTGGTGAGTGAGGGTAACTCTTCACCCGGGAGCAGTCCTTCGCTCTCGAGCTGGCGGGTCAACGCTGCGGAGCGCCTGGCAAAGAGGAGCTCAGCACCCAATCCCCACGCGCCAAGAACCGGCAACACAGCAAGGGCGTAGCCCATCGCAGTGACCAGTGGGGAGGGGTCTTGGAGCAAAATCCACGCGTAGTTCGCGGTAAAGGCGAGATAGATCGCTAACAAGAGCGCCATAAACAGCGCCGCAATCATCGGCCGATTCATCAGGAAGAGGCGCCCAGGGCGTGCTCGAGTCCTACAGCAAGCCCCGTATGTGAGTCCATGAAACGCAACGCCATCACAATCCCTGCTTGATAGGCCTCACGACTGTGGGTGTCGTGGGTGATGGTGAGTGTTTCACCCACCCCACCGAATCTCACTTCCTGCTGAGCGAGCACACCGTTGAGCCGCAGCGAATGAACGGGGACTCCCTGCACCTGCTCACCCCTGGCGCTCTGGTTGGAATGTGGCGCAATGATTCCGCCGCGATCTCGCCGTACCGCGGCGATTTCCTCCGCGGTACGAACAGCAGTTCCACTGGGCGAATCTGCTTTTCCGGCGTGATGGGCCTCAACGATTTCGATGGATTCAAAATGCTGCGCCACGGTCGCTGACACCATCATCTGAAGGGTCGCACCGAGGGAGAAATTAGGAACAACGAAGACGCTGGAACCGGGTTTGTCGTCGATCGACTTGGCCAAAACGGAGAGCCGATCTGCTGACCAGCCGCTCGTACCCACGAGGACTTTGATGCCTTGAGCGATGGCGAAGTCGACGACCTGACCAGAGACGCCGGGCAGTGTGACATCGACCGCGATATCTGCCCCCAGCATGTCGTGGAGGTCAGAGTGGGAATCAAGCTTGGCGACCAGCTCCATCTCGGGCATGGCGTCGACGACCTGACAGACCTGGCTTCCCAAACGACCGGTGGCGCCGACGACGGCGACTCGAGTAGGCATGGGGTTATCCTACAAGCGCACTCCAGGGCCGGCTGTGGCTAGGACAGGCTCAGGAACAGCTTCTCTAAGTCCTCAACACTGACATCGCCATCTTTTGCTGGCTTGCCATCCTCGGCAATGCACTCCTTCATCGCAGTGGCGATGATGGCAAAACCTGCCTTGTCGAGCGCGCTCGACACTGCGGAGAGCTGGGTGACCACCGAACGGCAATCCTTTCCCTGCTCGACCATTGAGATAACGGCGCCAAGTTGACCCTGGGCGCGACGGAGCCGGTTGATGACCGGCTTCATGTCGGTGGTGCTGTCCTCTGCCATGATTTCTCCTTCTTTGATTCCCTACGCTGCGCCCACAAGCTCTGGTTGGGTGGTGGCGGCAGTCCCCATTTGCCACGTGAGATAACCGCCATCCAAGTTGGCCACCTCGATACCGTGTTGCATCAGGATGCTGGCGGCAGTGTGACCGCGCTGGCCCACGCGGCAGGTGACAATGACCTTCTGTCCCTGGAACGACTCGACGTGATCACGGAGCTCATCCAGAGTGATCAAATCAGAACCGGGGATAGCGCCACGCGCGTACTCCCCGTCAGTGCGGACATCAACGAGTCTCCAGCCCGCGCTCAGAAGATTCTCGACCTCATGCCACTGCACTGAGGGCTCACCGGAGGCACGATTCTCGTTGACATAACCCAGCATGTTCACGGGGTCCTTCGCGGATGCGAACTGTGGTGCATAGGAGAGCTCCAGATCCATCAGGTCCGTCGCGGTCAACCCACCCGCCATCGCCGTAGCGATCACGTCGATGCGCTTATCGACCCCTTCTTCTCCGACAGCCTGAGCGCCAAGAATTGCGTCTGTCTCTGGATCCACGATGAGTTTCATCGCCATCTGAACCGCGTCCGGGTAGTAGCCGGCGTGGTTGATGGGGTGGGTGTGGATGATGCGCATCGGGCGACTCTGCGCGGCGAGAACCCGCTCGGTGTAGCCCGTGGAAGCCGCAGCCATACCAAAGAAACCCACGATGGATGTACCAAAAGCCTCGACGGCTTTCGCCGGTCGACCCACGATGGAATCCGCAGCGAGACGACCATGACGATTCGCCAGTCCAGCGAGAGGGACCAAGCTGTGACCGTGGGGGCGCTTCTTCTCGGCCACATCCCCGACTGCCCAGATATGCGGATCGGAGGTCCTCTGCTGGTCATCGACGGCCACTCCGCCGGCTTCTCCCATCGTCAGACCAGACTCCACCGCAAGCTCCACATTCGGGCGCGCCCCCACCGCTACGACGACGAGATCGGCATCCAGAGTGGAACCATCAGCCAGGGTGACTCCGTCTTTCGTCATGGCCTGGACTTGTGCGGAGAGCCGAACACCCAGCCCTCGGAAGCGAGCGCGCTCTACGAGGGGCCATGCCATCTCCACGTCCAACGTGGGCATGAGTTGCGGCAGAGCTTCCACCAAGGTGGTCTTGATTCCCCGGTGCACCAGGTTCTCGGCGAGCTCGAGACCAATGAATCCACCACCCACGACAATGGCGCTCTGAGCGGTCTCTGCCGCCTCAATGAGGCGGTCCATGTCATCGAGATTCCAGAGAACGTGGGCCTCCTCGACACCAGGAATGGGGGGTCTAAACGGAGTTGATCCCGGGCTCAGCACGAGAGCGTCATACGAGATGTCTCGAGTTTCGCCGGTTTCTAGATTCTTTACCGACACTGTGCGCGCATCGCGATTGATTGCGGTGGCTTCGGTGCGCAGATGCACGTCAATGTTGAAGCGCTTCTTCAATTGCTCGGGCTGCTGGAGAACGAGAGAACCACGATGAGGAATCACTCCCCCCACGTGATAGGGCAGCCCACAGTTGGCAAACGACACGGCTCCACCGCGCTCGATCACAATGATTTCGGCGCTCTCGTGGATTCTGCGCAACCGGGTCGCAGCGGACATTCCACCGGCGACGCCTCCGATGATGACGATGGTGTGAGGGAGGGAAGAAGCTGAAGTCATACCTCGAGTATATACCCCCTAGGGTATTTGACCTACTATCAGCGACCATCTGCCACGGTAAAGGTTGTGTCTTCCAGGAACCCGCTTTCACGCCTGCGTTGGAAGATACGGGGGCAGATTCTGACGATGCTCTCCGGTGACCCTGATGGCGAACCCGACTGGGTGAAAGCCATGAGCGAAGGCTCAGACCAGGGTTACTTTGGCCCGGGCTCCGCGGTATGGCATGTGAATGGCGGAATTCCGGTCATCGTCGCAGGGGTTCGCGCTCTCCTCATGCAAACCCTGCATCCAGGGGCCATGGCGGGCGTGCACGATCACTCTCGCTACGCGAGTGATCCGATCGGGCGTCTTTCGGGAACGGTTCGATGGGTTGTCACCACAACCTTTGGAGCGACCGACGTCGTCAGTCGGGAAACGAGTCGAGTCTCCAGACTCCACGACCGCGTCCAGGGTGAGTACACGCCAGGAAACCCACCCGCCGAGACACGGACCTATTCCGCCCACGACGAGGACCTCGTCGCCTGGGTCCACATCGTCTTCACCGATGCTTTCCTCCGAGCCCACCGCGAGTGGGGTGACGAAATCCCCGCAGACCGCGCGGGTGAGACTGGTGAGGACCGCTACGTTCGTGAATGGGCGCAAGCCGGGAGGCTCATGGGAATGTCGAATCCTCCGACCTCAGTAGCCGAGCTCGAAGAAGCACTCGAGAACTTCCGTCCCGTTCTTCGCGCAGACGACCGAGTCCAAGAGGCCCTGAAGTTTTTGACGAAACCACCCCTGCCCCGCCTCGTGAGGTGGCCTTATTCCATTCTGGTGGCAGGCGCCGTCTCGACCATCGACGCTGAGTATCGGCAGATGCTCGGGTTGAAGAAGCCCTGGTGGCCAGCGTCGATGCTCACCCGTGTGATGCTGGTCGTAATCGGTCGAACCTTAGGAACAGAATCAACGAGTCGCCGCCGTGCGCGCGAGCGCATCGACCGGCTCGAGTCTTCGCGCTATTGAACCCCGAGGATATCGACGACAAACACGATCGTGTCTGTGGGGCCAATCGAGCCATCAGAAGTTCCCCCAGAAGGCCCATAGCCCAGTTCCGCGGGAATCACGATTATTACCCGTGAGCCCACGCTCTGACCGATGAGACCGTCTCGGAAGCCTGGGATTACTCCCCCTGTGGGGAAGCTAGCGGGTTCACCGCGCTCCCAACTGGAGTCAAAAACCTCACCCGTATTCCAGTTCACCCCGTGATAGTGGACGACCACCACATCGCCGCCTGCCACCTCGACGCCATCACCCTCCACCACGGTGGTAACGGCAAACTCTGTGGGAACTTCACCATCTGGGATGGTGACCGTGGGAGCACCTAGATCGG
>JALQXU010000034.1 GCA_023263045.1 Pontimonas sp. | reverse complement strand
AGAACGCGCGCTCCAGCTTGGCGCGCGAGTTCTGCGCTGTTATCCGAGCTTCCATCATCGACACACACAACGTGAGCGAAGTGATCAGTGAGGTTTTGAACGACGGGGCCAATTACTTCAGCTTCATTAAAGATGGGAACGACGACCCACGCATCGTGCTCCAGCGAGTGAGCAGGGGAAGCTATCGGAGACTTTGGCACGGCTTCATTCTGGCAGAGCGTGACCTCAGAGGGGTTCCGATAGTGTCCTGCAACCTCCGATTAGGCTCTGGTCTATGGCGTTTCCGTTGCGAGCTGAGGTCAAGCACTACGACTGGGGTGCTCCCGGAGCACTCTCGATGGCCTTGGGGCTTGAATTCACGGACAGACCTGAGGCGGAACTCTGGTGGGGTAATCATCCCTTAGCCGGCTGCTCCATCGAGACGCCTCAAGGTCTCGTGGATCTCACGTCGTGGTTGGAGAAAAGCCAAACTAATTTTCCGCTTCTTGTGAAGCTTCTCGCCGCTAGGAAACCGCTATCAATCCAGGTCCACCCCAGTGAAGAGCAAGCGCAGCGAGGGTTTCAGCGCGAGCAAGCACACGGTATTCCCCTCGATGCACCTGAGCGAACGTATAAAGACACTTCTTCTAAGCCGGAGCTCGTCATTGCTCTCTCGGACGAATTTGTGGGTCTCTCTGGGTTTGTCGAGGACTCGGTAGTCCGGAATCGTCTTGAACGGTGGACCGAAGCGGGCGCACCACACTTGTTCCTCTCCCTGCTGGCGGGGCTCGCCGATGATCCTCGCGAGGCATCCCGAGTCATAACTCAGGACATTTCCGGTCGTGATGACGAAATCCAAGGAATTGAGGGCTGGTTGAAGTCGGTTGACCCTTCGACGCTTGATGCTGAAACAGCTCGGGAGGTGCGTCTACTACAAAAAGTTTCCTCGGCACACCCGGGCGATGAGGGCATTCTCTTTGTCCCCCTGATGCACCACGTCTATCTGCAGCGTGGCGAAGCGCTGTTCATTCCAGCTGGTGAGGTCCACGCCTATATCGAGGGATACGGCCTCGAGGTGATGTTGCCCAGCCACAACGTCATTCGGGCAGGCCTAACGTCAAAGCACAAAGATACCGCTGCTTTTCTTGAGTTGGCCGACTTTGCAGCGACATCGACCCCGAAGCTCCATTGGCCGGTAGGAGATGAGATTTCTGCCACTTATGAGGGTTTTGGGGCGAACTTTGTCATTCACTCTCAGCGCTCGGGCGCGGAGGCTCTGACCATTCCGAACCCCTCGGTTTGCTTTGTTGAAGCCGGTGAAGCTGTGGTGGGTGGTTCAGAGCCAACAACGTTGGTGCGGGGAGATGCCGCTTTCGCCCTGCCGGGAGAGACCGTTGTTCTCCAGTCAGAGGACGCCGTGGTGTGGGTAGTGCACTCGAGAGTTGACTAGACCATACGCAGTGATGTCGCGTGGGCAACAAACCAGGCGTAGGCGTCCTCAATTCCGTCCCGGAGTTCCCACGAAGGATCCCACCCCATCTTGCGGAGTCGTGAGCTATCCAAAATCTTGCGTGGTGTTCCATCCGGTTTGGAAAGATCATGAGAAATGGTCCCCTCGAATCCGACGACGTCTGCGACCATTGCAGCTAAGTCACTGATCGAGATTTCCTGGCCTGAGCCGACATTGATGGTTTCTGGTTCGTCGTAGTTCATGAGGAGGAACTCAATCGCTGAAGCCAAGTCGTCCACGTGGAGGAACTCCCTCAGAGGAGTTCCCGATCCCCAAATCGCTACCTCGCTCGCTCCGCTTTCTCTTGCTTCGTGGAAGCGACGGATCAAGGCCGCGAGCACGTGAGAGTTTTCGGGGTGGTAGTTGTCGTTTGGCCCATACAGGTTTGTCGGCATCGCCGAAATCCAGTGGTGACCATGCTGCCGTCTAGTGGCTTGAACCTGGAGGATGCCTGCAATCTTCGCAATCCCGTAGGCGCTGTTCGTGTCTTCAAGGGCGCCCGTCAGGAGAGAGGATTCCTTGATGGGCTGTTCCGCAAACTTGGGATAGATGCAGGATGATCCGAGAAAGAGCAAACGGTCGACCCCAGCTCTGTGGGCTGCGTCCATAAGGTTGACCTGCATTTGAAGGTTCTCACTCAGGAATTCCGCTGGGTACGTGTCATTAGCGTGAATTCCACCGACTCTTGCCGCCGCATCAATCACCACGTCGGGGGAAATGTCTTTCATTGCGGACATCACGGCGTCGCGATTCGTAAGATCGAGCTCCTGAGAGGTGAGACCGACGAGGTTTGTGTATCCAGCGTTGGTGAAGTGTCGCCAGATTCCAGACCCTGCTAAGCCTCGATGGCCAGCGATATAAATCGTGTCCGTGGTCTTCATCGTGTCCTCTGTCTCGCCAACACTGACTAGCCTAAAGCGTGAGAAGTGAAAGGTTCGGTCAGTGAGTTCACCAGCTCTCCTCGTGGTCCTTCCGACACTGGGTGACCGATTGGAGTTTCTGGAGTCCACGCTTCGTTCTTGCAAAGAGCTGGCCGCGCAAGTATCCACCACTTTGGCAATGGTTGTGCCCGCTCACTCTACAGAGGCCCGCGCTCTCGGTGCCCGGTATGGCGCCACGCTCGTTGACGACCCAGGTTCGGGTATGGCTGCTGCCGTTAATGCGGGGCTTGCCGTGAGGACCTCAGAAGACTTTTATGTGTGGGTCGGGGATGATGACGAGTTGGTGCCGGCAGGAGTGTTGGCGCTGATTAGGGCTTTAGATGATCGAGACTCTGCTGTTGTGGCGTATGGTCACTGTGATTACATCGACAAATCGGGACTCACGATCGGTCGAAGCAGCGCAGGCGGTTTGGCAACGCCGCTGCTGTCGTGGGGGCCGAACCTTATTCCCCATCCAGGAACAATTATTCGACTCAATGCTCTCGAGGATGTGGGTGGTTTCGATTCAAGCCTGAGCTATGCCCTTGATCTTGATATCTTCTTGAAATTGCGCAAGATAGGGGATTTCATCACGGTTCCCACCGTGTCCGCTCGCTTCAGATGGCACGCCGACTCGGCAACGGTGGCGGACCGGTCTTCCTCTGCTAGAGAGGCGATAGCCGTCAAGAACCGGCACCTGCCGGCAGTTCTGAGAGGTATTTCGTGGATCTGGAACTATCCGGTCGCATGGGCATCCCAGGTCGCTGCTTGGCTTGTCACCATTCGTGCCCGCCGGCTCTGTTGATAGTCTGCGCTAGCCTTTGAGCATGACGTGGATGGTGACGGGTGGGGCTGGATATATCGGATCTCACGTGGTGCGGGAACTCCAGCAAACGGGCATTTCCGTCGTCGTCTTGGATAACCTGTGCACCGGTGTTCGAGGTTTTGTGCCCGATGATGTGCCGTTTGTCGAAGCGGATCTTCTCAATACGGATACCGTTCGCGAAGCACTATCGATTCACGCGGTGACCGGCGTCATTCACATCGCTGGCTTCAAGTTTGCCGGTATCTCGGTAGAAAAGCCCCTCCATACCTATGAACAAAACGTCACGGCCATGATGTCTTTGCTCGAGGCTATGGATGAAGAGGGTGTAGGCAAGATTGTGTTCTCCTCGTCCTCGTCGGTCTATGGAGACGCGGTGAGCGGGCTTGTAACGGAAGATGACCCGTTCAACCCGACCTCTCCCTATGGGGAGTCCAAAGTCATTGGTGAGTGGCTTCTTCGAAACCAAGGAGTCGCTACAGGCCTCACTCACACCAGCCTTCGCTACTTCAATGTTGTGGGCTCCGGTGACTCCGCGTTGCCCGATGTGAGCCCGTATAACTTGTTTTCGATGGTGTTTGCCGGTCTAGAAAACAATCGTGTCCCCGCGATTTTTGGGAACGACTATGACACTCCTGATGGAACCTGCATCCGGGACTACATCCACGTCTCTGATCTAGCGAAGGCTCACGTGGGTGCTGCTGAGCGGATGGACCAAGGAGACAGCATCGAGCCCGCCTACAACTTGGGCAGTGGCACTGGCACCTCCGTCGCAGAGATGATGTCCGCGATTTCCGAGGTCACGGGCATTGATTTCACACCTGATATCGGCCCCCGGCGTGCGGGAGACCCCGCTCGGGTTGTCGCATCGGGAGAAAGAGCCTCTCGAGACATTGGCTGGGCCATGACCCACTCGCTGGAGGAGATGATCAACTCCGCGTTTGAGGCCCGGAAAAACCTCCCTCCCGCATAATCGTGGGCTGCTCGGTAGGCTTACCCGAGTGAACAATTCCGTAGGGTAGGAGTCCGAATGTCTATGAAAAACCCCACCATTCTCGTGACCGGTGGAACAGGTTCGTTCGGGCATGCCTTCGTTCCGAAAGCGCTTGATAAGTATGACCCTGAGCGCATCATCGTCTACTCGAGAGACGAGATGAAGCAATGGGAGATGGCAAAGCTTTTTGATGGCGACAAGCGCGTGCGTTTCTTCATCGGTGACGTTCGAGATCGTGATCGTCTCTATCGTGCCGTTGACGGAGTTGACTACGTTGTCCACGCGGCAGCAACAAAAATAGTTCCCACTGCGGAATACAACCCGTTTGAGGCAGTCAAGACCAACATCCTCGGAGCGATGAACTTGATCGATGCCTGCATCGATAAAGGAGTCAAGAAGGTTGTTGCGTTATCCACCGACAAAGCGAGCAGCCCCATCAATCTCTACGGTGCAACCAAGCTCGCTTCCGACAAGCTGTTTGTCGCGGGCAATGCTTATGCGGGGTCGAAGGGAACCCGGTTTTCGGTTGTTCGCTATGGAAATGTAATGGGATCCAGGGGTTCCGTATTGCCCTTCTTTTTTGACGCAGCGCAAAAGGGTGAGCCCCTTCATATAACAGACCCCCGGATGACGCGGTTCATGATCACCCTTGACGAGGGGGTCGAACTGGTGTGGACGGCATTTGAGGACATGGTGGGTGGCGAAATTTACGTCAAGAAGATCCCCTCGATGACCATCACTGACATTGCGGAAGCGGTTGCTCCCGGGAAAACCACCAAGACCGTCGGTATTCGACCGGGCGAAAAGCTGCATGAGCAGATGATTGGTGTGGAGGACGCGCCCACAACCTACGAATACGACGGATACTTCAAGATTCTTCCCGCTATTCACCTGTGGGACCGTGGCGCAGACATGGTGAAGTCGGGGAAGGCCGTGCCCGAAGATTTCGTGTACACGAGTGACCAGAATTCGGATTGGATGACTATCCCAGAGCTCCAGTCGTGGATTGAGAGCAATCTGGTCTCTAAGTCTGCGGGAGCTGCGCCCTCAGCTCTCGGCTAGGGGTTTACTGTGTTGAAGAACGCCGTCGCGATTATTCCCGCTCGGGGTGGCTCGTCACGCATTCCCCGCAAGAACGCGAAAGACTTCAACGGTCAGCCCATTGTTACTTGGCCGATTGTTGCCTGCACAGAGTTGGATTCGATTGCGCAGGTTGTTGTTTCCACCGACGACGCAGAATTAGCTCAGATTGCCCACGAATCGGGAGCGACATCGGTCATTGACCGACCCGTGGAGCTCGCCTCCCACACCGCCGGTACCGCGCCAGTCATTAAACACGCCATCGATGTGCTGGGACTCGACGATGACACCCTCGTGGTGTGCCTCTACCCGACAGCGACACTGACGCCAGCACTGATCGAGAAAGCACTCGAACTCGCTCTACACCACCCCGATAAATTTGTAGTCACCGTAGGTCGACACCGCTCACCCCACGAACGCTCTCTTCAGCAGGTGAATGGTGAGATGATGGCGCTGACATCGAGTGATCATCTGCTGACCAGAACGCAGGATCTTCCTCAGCGTTATTTCGATGCAGGAAAGCTTTATGTTGCGCGGGCCTATGTGTGGAAGGCGAGGGAGACCATGATGGAGAAGCCTTTTGTGCCTTCCTATCTGCCTGACTGGGCGGCGGTGGATATTGACGAGCCCGATGACTGGACAGTAGCCGAGGCTTTGCATCGGGTTTTTGTTCTGGAGTCTTCGTGAAGCTACTGGTTCTTGGATCCACGGGGTTCCTGGGGTCTTACCTCGGCTTTGCTCTCCCTCGAGCTGGTCATGAGGTGTTAGGGGTGTCGCGTCGGGATGTTGGGTATTTTCCGAACAACACGGTCATCACGGACCTCGGTGCCGTCGAGGGGATCATCCGCCGAGGAGAGTGTGACACGGTCATCAACTGTGTTGCCGTGGCCTCACACGAAGACTGCGAAAAGGACCCAGAGACAGCAGGGGCTATCAATTCTGTTTTTCCCGGAGTATGGGCATCGGCAGCAACTGAGATTGGGGCACGTTTTGTTCATATCTCAACCGACGCGGTGTTTGATGGCACGAGTTCAGGCCTTTACGGGGAAAACGACGAGACACATCCGGAGTCCGTCTATGGCTCAACCAAGGCCCGAGGAGAACAGGCTGTTTTTGGGGCAAACCCGCACGCACTGGTCCTTCGTGTGAACTTTTTTGGGTGGTCGAGGAGTCATAAGTCTGGAATTCTCGATTTTTTTGTCAACGCGTTCACCAACCAATTACCGATTACGGGTTTCCAGGATTATGTCGTCTCGAGCCTCTACATGGGTCACCTGGTTGACGTGATGGTGGAGCTAGTGGAGAAAAAGCAGTCAGGTCTATTCCACGCGGTTTCCTCCACTCCACTATCCAAATACGACTTTGGCCAGATGGTTGCCAGGTGCGCTGGCCTTTCAGCCGACTCGATGGCTGAAGGTTTACTTGTGGAAGCGACAGGCCTTGCGCCCAGGGGACACGACTTGAGCCTTTCCACGGCGAAAATCGAGAGCACCTTGGGGCACTCGATGCCGAGCACCGAAGCGGGTGTCGTGCGCGCTCTTGCTGAGAGGGAAGCGCTCATGGATTACTTTGGACCACACGAGAGGTGAGGGGTGTCATGGACATAGCAGGCAAGTCGGTGGGCGGGGACAATCCGACATATTTCATCGCCGATGTGGCAGCCAACCACGATGGTGTTCTGGATCGAGCACTCGAGCTCATGACTCTCGCAAAAGAGGCTGGTGCAGACGCTGCGAAGTTCCAGCATTTCCGCGCTAATCACATCGTCAGCGATAAAGGTTTCCGCGAGCTCGGCGGTCAGCAATCTCACCAGGCATCCTGGTCGAAGAGTGTCTACGAGGTATACAAGGACGCTTCTCTCCCCTGGGAGTGGACGAAGCCGCTCGCCGACCATGCAAATGCGATTGATATCGATTTCTTCACCAGCCCCTACGACATCGAGGCCATCGACTTCGTCGATGATTTCGTCCCCGCATACAAAATCGGCTCCGGTGATATCACCTGGTTAGAGGCAATCGACCACATGGCATCCAAGGGAAAGCCCGTCATTTTGGCTACTGGTGCATCCACGCTGGCGGAGGTGGAGAACGCCGTAGCAACAATTACCCGTCACGGTGTCCCGTACTCGGTGATGCAATGCAATACCAACTACACCGGGGTGAACGAAAACCTTCACCACATTCATCTCAATGTGCTGAACACCTACCGAGAGAGATTTCCCGATGCAGTGTTGGGGCTCTCTGATCACACACACGGGCACGTGAGCGTGTTGGGCGCTGTCGCGATAGGTGCTCGCATCATCGAAAAGCATTTCACGGATGATCTCACCAAAGACGGTCCCGACCACCATTTCTCCATGACTCCGGCAACATGGCGAGAGATGGTGGATCGCACGAGAGATCTTGAAGCTGCACTCGGTTCCCCAATCAAGGTGGTTGCTGAGAACGAGAATGAGACGGTCGTCATTCAGCGGCGGGGTCTTCGGTTTGCCAGGGATATGAGTGCCGGCGAGACCATCACCGCCGATGACATCGTCGCTTTGCGCCCCGCCACACCCGGATCGATTACGCCTGATCACGCGGGAGAAGTCCTTGGAGCCACCCTGACGAGAGACGTCGTGTTCCACGACATCGTGACCTCTAATCTGCTGATCGGTCGATAGGGTTCATGGCTCTCTATTTCGTCACCGATCGGGCTGATGCCCATGTGGCAAGGTTTGATGCGTTATTCAGGGATTTGTCAAGTGACTACGAATTTGTTCCAGTGACTCATGCCGACGCTGGCATTCCTCGAGCGACTGTGTCGGGGGCGCAGTATGACTCGTGGGACTCGCTTCGCGGAGCCCTGTCACCCCTGGGTTCTGTGGTGGTGTCGGGACCTTTAGACAGCGTGTCATCACACCTCGGTACGGGAGATTTCAGACACGTGGGAATCTCGTTTGCCACCGATGTGATGGTCACAGCGGCACAGAATTCCGACGAGCTGCAACGCTTTAGAACACTAGTGTCATCGCTCGACGCTGTGGTGACGGATAACTATGCCACCGAGAATGCATTGATTGCCTTAGGTGCGACCCCTGAGCACATCTTGCGTATTCCGTGGGGCCCTGACTCTTCGACGAAGCACAGCACGACGACCAGGTCTCAGTGTGGATGGCCGGAGGACAGAAAGATAGTTTTGTACCCGAGAAGCCTCGAGCCCCATTACGACCCCTCGGTGTTCGTTGATGGTCTGGCAGCGCTGGTGGCAAAGGTGCCGAATGTCCTCGCGGTCTTTGTCGAGTCCGGTTCCTTGGAGAGCCAGACCAGGGAGGCGCTTGATAGGCAAGGACTGAGAGGGAATGCCCATTTCGAGCCTCTCCGAGAGCCCGAGGTATTTCGCTCGATGATGGGGTGTGCCGACGTAGTGGTGGTCACACCTCGCACCGACGGAACCTCGGTTACGGTGATGGATGCGATGGCTTTGGGAGTTCCAGTTGTGAGTTCGCTGACCGCTGGCTCAGCGGAGTGGGTGGTTGAGGGCATCACGGGTTGGACGTTTCCCGTCGGGGACTCCTCCGCTCTCGCAGCGGCAATGGAGCGAGCTCTGATGGCGGATACTGCCCACAGACAGATGATGACGGCTCACGCGCAGAGGCTTGTGGCCGAAAAGGCAGGCTGGGATTCCTCATCCAGTCGTCTTGCCACATTCCTGCGTAGCCTGAAGGCCGAACACTAAAACGCTCTTAGTTAAACCCTCACATGAGT
>JALQXU010000033.1 GCA_023263045.1 Pontimonas sp. | reverse complement strand
GGGCTTTCGAACACCAACACCGCTCGAGGACTCCACTTGTGGCAGGCCCTCGTGTCTGTGGTGGTGGGTGCCCTCGCGCTCGCGCTTCAAGGAGCCGGAATGATCCTCTTGCTTTGGGCGTTGGTGTTTTGGGCGCTCCTTGTGGGAGTTGCTGAAATCTTCTTTGGTTTCCGTCTCGCTCGAGGCGATGCGGTGCGTCGTGACTGGATGACGCAGGGGATGATGACAGTGGCCCTTGCGCTCGTTGTTCTTTTCCAACCGGCTGACAGCGTCGCTGTGGTGGGTTTCTTAGGTGCGTGGGCTATCGTCCAAGGTGTTTACATGGCTATCGCTAGTGTTGCGCTTCGCTTCCCCCCGTCAAAGGACACCGCCCATGCCTGAGCCCACACGCCGTCAAAAGCTTCGACCGATCGAGTACGTGATGCTCTCGGGTGTCATGGCACTTTTCGCTGGTCTGGTGGTCTTGATGGTCACGCGTGACGCCACGGTGTCGATTATTGCCAGTGGCCTGGTCTTCATCGTGGTCATCATAGGAATCGCGATGTTGCTATTGGCGGTGTCACCGAACTCGACTCCGGATGGGGAAAAGAGCGAAACCGGAACGGGAAACGACTAGTCGAGGTAGTCGACGAGGGCCGAGGCCAGTCCCACGTAGCCTTCCGGTGTGAGCTCAGCAAGGCGCTTTTTTGCAGCCTCCGAGATGTCGAGACCGTGAACAAAGGCAGCGAGCGTCTCGGCATCGACAGCATTGCCGCGCGTGAGTTCCTTAACGATTGCGTAGGGGTCTGTTTCCGACGAATTCCCGCGGACGATCTCTGCTCGCATGACGGTTTGGATGGCTTCAGCCAGAACTTCCCAGTTCGCTTGGAGGTCGGCCATGAGAGCACGCTCGTCGAGCGAAATTTCGTGAAGCCCCTTGTCGAGGTTGGTCAGAGCTAAGAGCGAGTGGCCCAATGCCACACCAATATTCCGCTGTGTTGTCGAATCAGTGAGATCTCGTTGCAAACGAGAGGTCACCAGCGTTGCCGCAAGCCCCTCGAGAAGCGAGCTCGAAATTTCGAGGTTTGCTTCCGCATTTTCGAAACGGATCGGGTTGATTTTGTGAGGCATCGTCGAGGATCCGGTTGCGCCGGGCTCGGGAATCTGGGTGAGATAGCCCACGGAAATATAGGTCCAGATGTCTGTCGCGAGATTGTGCAAGATGCGGTTCGCGTGGGAAATAGCGCCGAATAATTCGGCAGTCGCGTCGTGGGATTCGATTTGCGTGGTGAGAGGGTTCCAGGTCAGCCCCAGACCCTCGACGAAGTTCTTGCTCACGATCGGCCAATTCACCCCGGGCTCCGCAACGACGTGGGCGGAGAAAGTTCCTGTTGCCCCGGAGAATTTCGCGAGGTAGGGAACACGCGTGATCCGCTCGCGCACTCGGGCGAGTCGACCAGCGAAGACTGCGAGCTCTTTGCCAAACGTTGTGGGGGTGGCGGGTTGGCCGTGCGTCTTGGCCAACATGTGTGCATCACGCCAGCTGTGAGCGAGCTCTGTGAGGCGGGCGATGACGGTATCGAAGGCCGGAAGCCATACCTGCTTCAACGCGTCCCTGGTCACCAGTGCGTAGGAGACGTTGTTGATGTCTTCACTGGTGCATCCAAAATGGACGAGTTCACTCAGGCTCTCGAGCTTGTGGGAAGCGAGGACGTCGCGAACGAAATATTCCACAGCTTTCACGTCGTGCTTGGTGACAGCTTCTGTGGCCGCGATTTGAGCGATTTCTTTTTCACCAAAATCTTTGACTACTCCACGAAGCGACTCAATGGTTTTCGCCGGGAGAGGAGTTGAGCCGGCAACACCCTCTGCGCAGAGGGTAATGAGCCATTCAATTTCGACGCTGACTCGTGCTCTATTGAGAGCCGCTTCCGAGAAATATTCCCCGAGTTCTTGGGTGGCCGCGCGGTAGCGCCCGTCAAGAGGACTGAGGGGTTGGTGGCCCAGGTTTGACACGGTCACCTTCCTGTCTGGGAGATTTCCCTCCCCCTATTCTTCCCTATTTTGTTGTCCACCGTGGGGTGGACAGACCCCCAAGCGTGCCAGCGGGCATCGAGCTGGAGACGTATGACCCGAATCCGCGACACTCCCCGCGGGAGAGTGACGATGAATGAAGGATCTCAGGTTGCTTGGCACGCTGCCCAGGTGCGTCGTATCGCTGGCGAGCTGGGCAACCTCGTACCGTCCGCGGACTGGCGAGGTCCCGCTGAGCTCCAGTGTCGGTTGCGCATGATTGAGGCGAGCGATGACCTTCAAAGGGTTGCTCGACTCCTTGAGATGGCCGCACAAACACCTCACCTATGAGCGACAACGTTCTGTGGATTCATGACCCACAGACGCTGACCGTGTGTGACGAATACGTCTACGCACTGCGGAACACGCTTGGCGATATCAATGCGAGGTTGAGGTCCCAGGCGGCAGAACTGGCCACTATTCCGGCACCGACTCCGTCACTGGCTATCCCCGCACTTCCCCCGGTGGATCTTGGTCCCGCGCTCCACGCCTTGGGAGCGGTGGTGGAGGATCTCGAGTGGTTGGGACAAGCCCTTCACGCTTATGCGCAGGCAACAGCAGAGCACGAGAGAGCTCGGGCGCTGGTCTGGAGCGAGCCAGCGGAGCGAGCTTTGGCCTTGTGGGTGTCGCTCTCAACCGGGTTTTCGAGCGACGAAGTCTGGGGTGAGGACCCCGTGGGACACGCTGCTCGCGCGCTCGGTGAGCACATCCCCCGTCACCACTCGGTCACAATCCGTGAACATGGCGACGAAACGGTGGTTACTCAAGCACCGCGCACCTGGGGCGAGAGAGTCAGTCGTATCCCTGACACCGATGTTCCGATACGAATCGAGCGGTATCCAGACGGGCGAGGGCACTGGAGCTCAGAGGTGTATATCGCGGGCACTCACGAGTGGTCGATAGGGGGCACCGAGGAGCCCTTCGATATGGAGAGCAATATCGCCGTCGTCGCAGGACTGCCGGCGGCATCCCTGGTGAGTGTTCACCGAGCAATGGCACGAGCCGGCATAAAGCCGGGGGAGCGGGTGACCTTTACCGGTCATTCTCAAGGAGGGCTTATTGCCGCCCGCTTGGCGGAGTCGGGGAGATATCGCACAACGGGATTACTCGTGGCGGGGTCACCAACGGGGACATTGAGCGTGAGGGGTGATTACCCCGCCATCGCTTTGCGACATTCCGATGACGTGGTTCCCCCTCTGGGGGGCAGCGATCGCGGATCGGGTTTTGTGACCATTGAGCGAGACAGTGGCAGCGGGGTGGGCAATATCGCTGGCGCCCACGAAAGGGAGGGATATGTCGACATGGCTCGCGATCTTGACAGCTCCCCAGCGCGCCCTCACCTACCTGACCTACCCAGGGCGGAAGGGGTTGCGCAGGTGCGCACGTTTAGCACTGTGCGTGGGACTGGCTAACGACGTTTCCCGACGAACGGCCGCAGGACCATGCCGATAATCCAGCTGGACAGGCTGAGGACAAGAGCCCCGATGATTCCCCAGTAGAAGTCTTCAACGAACAGCCCAAAGCCCAACCATTCCGAAACCAGGGTGACGAGAAGAAGAAGGAGCGCGTTGACCACGAGGGCAATGAGTCCGAGGGTGAGGACATAGAGCGGGAACGCAACAATCCTGATGGCGTTGCCCACGATGCCGTTTATCAGCCCGAAGACAAAGGCAATGAACACATAGCTCACGATGAGTTCGAGGCTTGGGCCACCGGCGATAACGGCCTCGCCTTCGGCATAGGCCACCATCGTCAGTCCCGGAACGATCCAGACCGCGATGGCAAGCGCTAAAGAATTCACGACAAGTCGAACGAGAAAACGAAGCATGGTCTAACTATGCCTGCTCACGATGTCTTGCGCCAATGGTGTGGAGTGGCAACAGGATTTGCGGAGTCTCCTTGTTTTGGTGCAATGGCTGGTCGCCTGGAGGGGCCCCGCTAGATTAGTGACATGCCCTACACCGATGCGACTTTGCGTCTTGTCGCGCCCGATGGGCAACTCGTTCACAACGACCGCAATGAGGTTTATCACCAGGCGATCGCGCATCTTTCCGAGGACGAGCTTCGTGAGTTCTATCGCGTCATGACGGTCGTCCGACGTTTCGATGTCGAAGCGGGCAACCTTCAGCGTCAAGGTCAGATGGCGTTGTGGGTTCCGAGCATCGGTCAGGAGGCCGCTCAGGTCGGGTCGGGTTTTGCGACCAGAGCCCAGGACAACATCTTTCCCGCCTACCGCGAACACTCGGTTGCCTACGTGAAAGGCCTGGACCTACTCGACATTATTCGGATGCTTCGAGGGGTGACCAATGGCGGTTGGGATCCGAAGGAAACGCAGAATTTCCATCTCTACACGCTGGTGATTGGTTCCCACACCCTTCACGCCACGGGATACGCCATGGGTATTGGCTTCGATGGCAACTGTGGATCAGGAGATCTCGACACAGACGAGGCCGTTCTCGTGTATTTCGGCGACGGGGCTACCAGCCAAGGTGACACCAACGAGGCCCTCATTTTTGCGCAGAGTTACCAAACCCCTCAGGTTTTCTTCCTGCAAAACAACCACTGGGCGATTTCGGTTCCGGTCCGAGTTCAATCGAGGACACCGCTGTTTGAGCGCGCTGCCGGGTTTGGTATGCCGAGTATTCAGATCGATGGCAACGACGTGTTGATGTCCTACGCGGCAACCCGGGTGTCGATGGACGCGGCGAGGTCGGGACAGGGACCGCATTTCATTGAGGCCTTGACCTATCGAATTGGCGCTCACACCACCAGTGATGACCCCACGAAGTATCGAGACGAGGATGAACTGGCGTTCTGGCAGGCGCATGACCCCATCGATCGTTTCCGCACGTACTTGCAGGGCCTCGGTGTGGAAAGTGGTTTCTTTGAGGGCGTGGCCGAGGAAGCCGAAGACTTTGCCGCTGATATTCGCAAGCGCACACTTGCCCTGGAGACTCCTCCGGTCGCGGACATTTTCCAGCACGTGTTCACCGAGCCTCATCCGGTGGTCGACGCAGAGCGCGAGGCGCTGGAGACATACTTGGCCTCTTTTGAGGAGGCGGGCGAATGACCGACTACCCGTTGGCGAAAGCCATCACTGAAGGCTTGAGAGCTGCCATGGCCGCCGATTCTTCGGTGATGCTCATGGGTGAGGACATTGCGCAGCTCGGCGGCGTTTTCCGAGTGACCGAGGGCCTCCAGGAAGAGTTTGGCCCCAACAGGGTCATTGATACTCCTTTGGCGGAGTCGGGGATTGTGGGAACAGCAATCGGTTTGGCGATGCGCGGCTACCGGCCGGTGTGTGAAATTCAGTTCGACGGTTTTGTGTATCCCGCGTTTGACCAAATCGTGACCCAGCTCGCGAAGCTCACAGCGCGCCATGAGGGCACCCAATCGTTCCCCGTAGTGATTCGCATCCCCTATGGCGGTCACATCGGGGCTGTCGAGCATCACCAGGAGAGCCCGGAAGCATATTTTGCTCACACCGCGGGACTTCGCGTGGTGTCACCCTCGACCCCCCACGATGCATATTGGTTGATTCAGGACGCCATTGCATCGGCTGACCCGGTTATTTATCTGGAGCCCAAGAGCAGGTACTGGCATAAAGGTCCCGTCGATAAGGCGAGTGCAGGCGCCCGGATGAGTCAAGCTCGTGTCGTCCGCTCTGGCACTGATGTCACCGTTATCGGTCATGGCGCCATGGTCAGCGTGATGCATCAAGCAGCCGAGATTGCCCAGAGCGAAGGGGTGAGCCTCGAGCTCGTCGATCTGCGGTCGGTGTCCCCCATTGATTACGAGACGATTCTGGACTCGGTTCGCCGCACGGGACGGGCCATTGTGGCGCAGGAGGCTCCAGGCAACGTGAGTGTGGGTAGTGAGATTGCCGCCACCCTGACAGAGAAAGCTTTCTATGTGATGGAGGCACCAGTGCTTCGGGTGAGCGGTTTCAACACACCCTTCCCGCCGGCACGTCTGGAGTCCTTCTACCTCCCCGATGCGGATCGCATACTTGACGCAGTGGATAGAAGCCTGGCTTACTGATGGCTAGCGCGTAAGGAGCAACCGTGTCGCACTTTACTTTTCCTCTCCCCGATGTCGGTGAAGGTCTGACCGAGGCCGAAATTGTGAACTGGCGCGTCAAGCCTGGCGATGAGGTCACGGTCAACCAGGTTGTCTGCGAAATCGAAACCGCGAAGTCTTTGGTGGAGTTACCGTCTCCTTTCCAGGGCGTCGTGAAGGAGCTCCTGGTCAGCGAAGGGGACACCGTTCAGGTGGGGACCCCCATCATTTCCGTGGAGGGTGAGGGAGGCCACGAAGGCCCTGACACCGGTGTGACAGAGGCGGTAGGTGATGCGGATAGCAGTGTCACTCACGAGTCTTCTGAACCCAAGAACCTCGTAGGTTACGGCACAGGTCCGACCACCCCAACGTCAAGGCGCAGGAGAGCTCAAGCACCGGCGGACGCCCCTGTGGTGACCCCCGCCCCCGCAGCTCGCGGCAGTCTTCCCCTCGCAGAGTCGGTCCCAGTTATCGCCAAGCCTCCGATAAGAAAGCTGGCGAAGGATTTGGGCGTCAACTTGGAGTCCATTACGGGAAGCGGTATTGGCGGCGAGATTCTTCGAGATGACGTCATCCGTCACGCCGGACAGGCCACGGTGTTTAGGAACCTAGAAACGCCGGAGTGGCCAGAGAACAGGGAAGACCGGATCCCCGTCAAGGGTGTGCGGAAGGCGATTGCTCAGGCGATGGTCAAGAGCATGTTCTCGGCACCGCACGTGTCGGTGTTTGTCGATGTGGATGCCACCAGGACCATGGACTTCGTGAAGCGGTTGAAAGCATCACCCGATTTCGCAGGGATCAAGGTGTCTCCGCTGCTGGTCATGGTGAAGGCCATGATTTGGGCTGTTCAGCGAAACCCCACCGTCAACTCGACCTGGACCGAAGAGGAAATCATCGTTCATCACTTCGTGAACATGGGTGTCGCAGCAGCAACTCCTCGAGGCCTGATCGTCCCCAATGTGAAGGAAGCGCAGTCTCTCAGCCTTCGTGATTTGGCGATGGCGTTGGAGAAGCTCACGGTCACTGCTCGTGAGGGAAAAACCACCCCCGAGGAAATGTCGGGTGGAACCATCACCATTACGAACCTCGGGTCGTTTGGTGTGGACACGGGAACCCCGATTTTGAACCCTGGTGAGGTGACGATTGTCGCTTTGGGAACCATCAAACCCAAGCCGTGGGTTGTCAATGGCGAAGTCCGATCTCGGATGGTGACTACGGTGGCAGCGAGCTTCGACCACCGAGTGGTTGATGGTGATGTCGCGAGCAAGTTTGTTGCCGATGTTGCGGCAGTGATGGAGGAGCCCGCTCTTCTGCTTGATTGATTTTGACAATCATTCTCATTAAGGGTTACTCTCACCTGTATGAGACGTGTTCCCACTGTCCTTATCGGGCTTTCAGCGCTGCTTCTTTCGGCGTGCTCAGCTGCACCGACCGGGCAGGCAATCACTGGCTCTGACGAGGCAGCCGTGAGCGAGTCACGCCTGGCGCCCTCAGTTGTGGTGACCACGACGATTCTGGGCAGCGTTGTGGGAGACATTCTCACCTGCGCCACGGGCGATGATTCCTCGATGACCGTGTTGATGCCCCTGGGTGCTGATCCCCATGACTTTCAAGCCTCTTCGGCCCAGGTGGCCATGATGGCTGGGGCCGATCTCGTTGTCGCAAACGGTGAAGGGCTCGAAGAAGGTGTTCTCGATGCCATCGACGGTGTGGAAGCAGACGGTGTCACCGTGTTGCGTATCGCCTCTCTTGTCGACCCGTTGCCCTTCGGTGATTCTCATGCCGAAGAGGAGGGCGACGTGCACTCTCATGACGACGACCATGACTCCCACGCTGATGAGGCGGAACACTCTGAAGAAGACGACCACGCCGAGCACGAGCACGGAGAGTTCGACCCTCACTTTTGGTTCGACATGGAACGCATGGCGCTGGCTGCTGAACTCATCGGGGAGGCACTCGCGGCCGGTGGCGATGAAACTCTGGCGAGTTGTGGGGCTGAGACTGCTACTGACATCCGCGTTGTCGATCGGGAGGTCAGCGCCATCTTGGGAAGTGTTCCCGAAGATCAACGAGTGCTCGTCACTGATCACGACGCACTGGGTTACCTGGCGGAGCGATACGACTACGACGTCGTGGGTGTGGTCATTCCCGGTGGTTCCACTTTGGGTGATCCCAACTCGAAGGAATTGGCTGAGTTGGTTGCGGAGATAGAAGATCAGCAAGTCCGCGCGCTCTTCGGGGACCAAGCGGTGTCTCCCGATTTGCTGCTCACGCTCTCGGAAGAGGTGGGCGACACCATTGAGGTTGTGGAGCTTTTCGTCGGAAGCCTTGGGGGTCCCGACAGCGGCGCGGAGAGCTATCTCGAAATGATGATGACCAACGCGACTCGAATCGCGACCGCGCTGGGAGACTGAACACTGTGGAGTGGTGGCTAGCGCCTTTTGAGTTGGGGTTCCAACAGAGGGCCCTTATCGGTGGCGTGCTCGCTGCACTCATGGCCTCCACGGTAGGGACGTGGTTGGTCCTTCGCGGGATGAGTTTCTTCGGCGATGCCTTTGTCCACGGTGTTATTCCCGGCGTCGCGGCGGCGGTTGTCCTGGATGTCAACCCTCTCCTAGGTGCAGCGGTGGCTGCAGCCGTCATGGTCGCCGCAATCGAGCTCGTTCAGCGCAAGACCGTTCTCGGTGAAGACACCTCCATCGGGTTGTTGTTTGTTGGAATGCTCGCCCTGGGTGTGGTCATCATTTCTCGCCTGGATTCGTACTCGGGAAGCCTGACGAGCATCCTCTTCGGCGATGCTCTCGGTGTTACCTGGGGCGACATTGTCGGTCAACTCGTGGTCTTGACCATTGTGGTCGGCGTTTCTCTCGTGCTCTATCGCCCTCTGATTGCGCTTAGCCTGTCCCGCGACAAAGCGGAGCTCTTGGGAATGCGCCCCGGTCTTGCCCACGCAGCCCTGTTGGTTCTGATTGCGCTTGCGGTCATTGGCAGTTACCAGTCGGTGGGCACATTGCTGGTCTTTGGACTACTCGTGGGGCCACCAGCG
>JALQXU010000032.1 GCA_023263045.1 Pontimonas sp. | reverse complement strand
TGCGGTCCTTGGCGCCTGAGGCCATGTCACGCAACTGCCGGACAAGTCGACCAAATTGTGCCGAGTAGGCCGGAAGGCGATCAGGCCCAATCAAAAACAGCGCGATGATGCCGATGACCAGGAGTTTCTCGATGGTTAGTCCAAAAGACACTCCCCCACAATAACCGGAAGACCTCCGGCCCAGCCCTAGGCTTCAAAGCACAAGCAGTAAGGACACAGCAGGGACCATCGATGTCAGACAAAGAACTGAGCTGGCGCTTCATCGAGGAGCGCGTGGAGGAGGATCCTGATATTGAGCGCGCCCGAAAAGCCTCCCTCGAGCACGGGGTTGACCCCATTACAGCGAGTGCTGGCCAATACATAGCCACAATTGCGACAGCGCTGGATGCTCGCAGCATTATCGAGGTGGGAACGGGTCTTGGTGTCGGGACGCTGTGGCTCGCGCAGGCCTGTCCAGACGCTCATATCACCACTATTGATTCTGAACTTGACCATCACGTGAGCGCACGAGAGATTCTGAACGAGGCCGAAATTCCTTCCTCACGGGTGCGTCTCATTACTGAAAAAGCGCTCGACGTGCTTCCTAAGATGAATGAAGCAAGTTACGACCTCGTCGTCATCGATGCTGATTTTCCCAATGTCCAGGCGTATGTGGACCACGGGTTATCGCTGGTGAAACCGCGGGGTAGCGTCATTGTGGTCGGTGTGCTGGGCGATGATCTCGTGGCTGACCCCGCGAAACGCGACGATAAGACTTCTGCCTACCGTTGGCTCTTGAAAGCACTAGAAGACCGTGACGATGTGCTTCACACGGTCAATCTCATCGGAGATGGGCTTGTGCACATTGTCCGTGAGCCCTAGGTGCTTCTACTTGCCAAGTGCCCCTGCGAGCTGATCGTGTAACTCTTGGGC
The DNA here is from genome assembly GCA_023263045.1 of Pontimonas sp. Classification (GTDB taxonomy): domain Bacteria; phylum Actinomycetota; class Actinomycetes; order Actinomycetales; family Microbacteriaceae; genus Pontimonas. The sequence goes on along the minus strand of JALQXU010000032.1, from coordinate 8,283 downwards.
TTCGGCGTCGTTAACAGAAACGACGAGTCGACCGCCACCCTCGAGAGGCACCTTGACAATAATTAGGCGACCTTCTTTGACAGCCTCCATGGGTCCATCACCGGTTCTGGGCTTCATTGCTGCCATGACTGGGGTCTCCTCATAGATATTCGCTGGCTCCCATTATTCCGGAAAAACCTAGCCAACGAAAATCCGGCGGGGGTTACTGTGGACTAAGCCAGCTCTTCAGAGCGCGATAGCAGGCTTCGATTTGGGCAATATCGACCCGCTCATCATCAGAGTGAGCGAGTGAAGGGTCACCCGGGCCGTAATTGAGAGCGGGTATTCCCCATTCCCCAAAACGTGCGACATCGGTCCAGCCGTATTTTGCAGATACGTCGAGTCCAAGCGCTGCCACAAAATCCTGCACAAGAGTATTCGTCAAACCGGGACGAGCGCCGGGAGCTTCATCGACGACGACCACCTCAAATCCGGAAAACAGTTCCCGGACGTGATCAACCGCTTCCGACACGCTTTTGTTGGGAGCGAAACGATAATTCACCGTGACCGTGCACCGATCGGGAATGATGTTTCCGGCCACCCCGCCTGCGATTCCCACAGCATTCATGCCCTCTCGGTAGGACAAACCCTCGACCTCCACACTGGCCGGCTCATACGACGCCAGGCGCTGGAGAATCTCGTGGGCGAGGTGGATAGCGTTCTTTCCCCTCCACGACCTTGCGGAGTGGGCTTGTCTCCCGGTCGTGCTGACCTCGACACGAATTGTCCCGTTACAGCCACCCTCCACCATCGCGTTGGTTGGCTCCCCCACAATGGCGAAATCGCCCTGTATCCATTCGGGATGAGCAACGCCGAGAAGTCCCAGACCATTCTTTGCGCTCTCGACTTCCTCGTTGTCATAAAAAATCCAGGTCACATCAATCGAAGGTTCAGAGATTTCGGCGGCAAGTTTCGCCCCCAGGGCAACGCCTGACTTCATGTCGACAGAGCCTCGACCGGCGAGGACGCCGTCGGCGACACTGGATTTCTCGTTGCCGTTTGAAGGAACGGTATCGATATGTCCTGCCCACACGACTCGCGAGCCCAGACCTCTCTGAGTCCTCGCAGCCACAGTATTTCCATGTCTGATGACTTCAAGGTGTGACGCCTCTCGGAGTGCCGTTTCAAGAGCGTCTGCAAGGTCTGACTCATGACCTGAAGGGCTTGAAATGTCGATGAGCGAGGCAGCAAGGTCGGCGACGGGTGCAGAAAGATCAAGAGTGAGAACATCGCCAGACATGCGCTCAAGTGTAATAGCGCCCATGAGCCCGGTACCCTGGCCATATGACAACCACTCAGTCGCGGGCGTGGGGGCACGGTATTGCCACCATCAGCACAGACACGAACACTGTGCTCGATACATGGTTTCCGCAGCCCCATCTTGGCGCTCCGCCCACGAACTTCGACCCACACCTGATTCCTCGTGACCTCGCGAATCTCGAGGGGGCCGACGAGTCGCGAGGAATCATTCGCTCGGGCGTAACAACTGTCATTGAGCTAGACAACCCTCCCCTTTCAACATCCGATGCTTACCTCCGGCTTCATCTGCTCAGCCACTGTCTCGTTGCCCCCAATTCTGTGAATCTCGAGGGCATTTTCGGCCTGCTACCAATTGTCGCGTTCACCACTCGTGGGCCAGTGTCCCCTGAGCATTATGAGGCTCACAGGGACGCCCTGATGACATCAGGAGCGACGATAACAAGCTTGGATCGTTTCCCTCCGCTTCTCAACTACGTCACACCGTCGGGCGTCCGAATCGCGGATGCTTCGAGGGTTCGGCTGGGAGCACACCTTGCCCCAGGGACGACAGTCATGCATGAGGGATTCGTGAACTTTAATGCAGGAACACTCGGTGCTTCCATGGTCGAAGGGCGTATCTCGCAGGGAGTGGTCATTGGAGATGGCACCGACATAGGTGGAGGCGCCTCCATTATGGGAACCCTTTCCGGCGGAGGAAAAGAGGTTATCTCGGTGGGTAAGCGATGCCTGCTGGGAGCAAACTCCGGCATCGGAATCTCTTTGGGTGACGACTGTGTTGTCGAAGCGGGGCTCTATGTCACTGCGGGCACAAAGGTGCAGATAGTCGACTCTGCAGACACCGTGGACGCTAAGGCTAGCGACCTGACCGGAAAGCCGAATCTCCTCTTCAGGAGAAACTCAATGTCTGGAGCTGTAGAGGTTCTTTCTCGAGATGGCTCGGGCGTCGAGCTGAACAGCACCCTACACACTTAGCCTTATCTCTTGGGCCAGTCCCTTGCTCCCGGCCCCACATAGAGCTGCTGCGGTCGGCCGATCTTTGTGTTGGGGTCTGAATTCATTTCTCGCCAGTGGGCAATCCAGCCTGGAAGTCGACCGATGGCAAATAGCACTGTGAACATCCGAGTCGGGAAGCCCATGGCCTTGTAGATGACGCCCGTGTAGAAGTCAACGTTCGGGTAGAGCTTGCGCTCAATGAAATACTCATCGGCGAGTGCGATTTCCTCGAGTTCTTTGGCAATCCCCAAGAGAGGGTCATGGATACCTAATTGTTCGAGAACCTCGTCCGCGCTCTCTTTGACTAAACGAGCTCGAGGATCGTAATTCTTGTAAATCCGGTGCCCAAAACCCATTAGACGAATTCCGTCTTCTTTTCGCTTCACTCGCTCGACGAAACGCTGGACACCTTCTCCAGATTCACGGATTTCAGCGAGCATGGAAAGAACCGCCTCATTCGCACCACCGTGGAGCGGTCCTGACAGCGCGTTGATTCCGGCAGAAACGGAGGCAAAAAGGTTCGCTTCCGTTGACCCCACCATTCTCACCGTGGAGGTTGACGCATTTTGCTCATGGTCCTCGTGAAGAATCAACAGGCGATCGAGAGCTTTGACCAGGACCGGGTTAGCAACATAAGGCTCTGCCATTAATCCAAAGTTCAACCACAAGAAGTTCTCGACAAAGCCACGAGAGTTATCCGGGTACAAAAAGGCCTGGCCGATGCTCTTCTTGTGGGCATAGGCGGCAATCACCGGCAGTTTCGCGAGGAGCCGAATAGTCGACATCTCAATTTGTTCGGGATCATGAACACTCAAAGAGTCGCCGTAATAGGTCGACATCGCCGAGACTGCAGCCGAGAGCACGGACATCGGGTGCGCGTTGTGAGGAAGCGCATCAAAGAGTCGCTTGAGGTCCTCATGAAGCAGAGTGTGGTGCCTGATGCGGTGATCAAACTCCTCCAACTCGCTCTGGGAGGGGAGCTCCCCGTGGATGAGCAGCCACGCTACCTCCAAGAAAGTCGAGTTCTGAGCAACGTCATCGATGGAATAGCCGCGGTAGCGCAGGATGCCTTCATCGCCGTTGATAAAGGTGATACCGCTCGATGTTGAGGCGGTGTTGACGAAACCGTGGTCAAGAGCGGTGTAGCCGGTGTGCTTCGTGAGGTCCGAGAGATCAATGCTCGGAGCACCATCAACAGAGGGGATAACGGGAAATTCCGCAGATCCACCGGGAAAGTTCAGCGAAACGGTGTCGGATGAGTCAGTCACGCGCTCTCCCTTCGATTGGCCACCCCTACAGCCTAGAGGACCCGGCTAGCACTGGCTGAGACGCCCATAAAAACTCCAGGTCGATTGTCTTGAGCGGACAAATTTAGGTGGAGAACCGTTCGCGAAGCGCCTGAGCCTGGTCATCTGGCACGGTAAGCGCCACGCGGACGTGCTGACCTCCGGCAACTCCATAGAAGGAGCCAGGTGCTACCAGGACTCCGCGTTCCGCACACCAGGAGATGGTCTCGAGGCAATCTTCCCCTCTGGTTGCCCAGAGATACAAACCCGCCTCGCTATCATCGATCCGGAAACCTGCTTCCATCAGCGCTTCTCGAACGAGGCCGCGGCGAACGCGATATCGCTCCTTCTGAACCGCGACGTGCTCATCATCACCAAGAACAGCGCTCAACGCTGCCTGGATTGGACCTGGCACGATCAGCCCGAGATGCTTCCTAGCGTGAAGTATCTCCTGGATGATGTCTTGGTCCCCCGCAACAAGTGCCGCGCGGTAGCCGGCAAGGTTGGATTGCTTACTGGTCGAATAGAGGGCTACAGCCCCGGAGCGATTGCCCTTCGTTACCTGCTGGTCCAGAACCGATGGAACCGCGCAATCGTCCCAACCGAGTTCCGCGTAACACTCATCGCTCGCGATCACCGCACCAAGCTCTCGAGCCCGAGCCAGTGCGTCCCGAAGATATTCGATGTCGCGAACTCGACCCGTGGGATTACCGGGGCTGTTGAGCCAGATCAGCTTGGTCCCCTCCGGCCAGTCTGTCGGACTATCAGATGCCACTATTCGGGCACCTGCTAAGTGGGCACCAATCGCGTAAGTCGGATAGGCAATCTCGGGAATAACAACGCAATCATTGGGCCCAACACCGAGGAGTGTCGGCAACAAGCCCACCATCTCTTTGGAACCAATCGATGGCATGACCTCGAGGGCGGTCATCGGGCCCGTATTGCGTCGACGCTCCCACCAGGCTGCCATTGTTGCCCCAAGGTCAGGAGACCCTGCCGTCAACGGGTAGGAGGGAGAGTTGGCAGCTTCCTTGAGTCCCACCATCGCCATACTGGGCGTGCTGTCGATGGGTGAGCCCACTGAAAGATCAACGAGGCCATCAGGGTGCGCTGAAGCGCGCTCGCGATGAGATTCCAGCGAATCCCAGGGGAAATCAGGGAGCGTGAGGCTCACCAGTGACTAGTTCTGAGGTGGGACGGCTGAAATGACGGCATGATCCTTGTGAATGACACCCACTTTGGCAGCTCCACCCGGTGATCCCACATCGACAAAGAACTCGACGTTAGCCGTGTAGTACTCGGACCATTGGTCGGGAAGGTCATCTTCGTAGTAAATCGCCTCGACGGGGCACACGGGCTCGCACGCTCCGCAATCCACACACTCATCTGGGTGAATGTAGAGCATCCGGTCACCCTCGTAGATGCAATCGACGGGGCATTCATCGATGCACGCTCGGTCCTTCACATCAACACAGGGAAGCGCGATTACATAGGTCACTGCTGTCGGGCCCTTTCGGAACTAGCGTGCTTTTCATCGTAATGGGTCACTCTGGGTGCAAACCGTGGCCACGCAAGACCGCCCACGACAAGAATCGTTGCCCCACCGAGGAGCACAAGGCCCGCAACGTCAGAAATGATCAGCACTGAGCCGTTCCCATCGACCCCAGCAAGCATGACGAGCGAACCGATAATCCCCACGCTCGTCCACCCGCTCGAATAACGCTCCCAGATCAGTATCCTCATGCCTGCAATGGCCAGGCCAATAAGAATCAGCGACACCACAAGTCCCCACGGAAACACGACTGAATGGTAAAGGCTTGTGGTCGTGCCGACGATAATTCCTAGAACTAGGGAGAAGAGTGAGCCGAGGACTCTCCGAAGCGGCGAGGAGTCGCTCACTGATCGAGTCTTTGCATCCACCCGTGGGGGTCGGCCGCTCGACCATATTGAATGTCAATCAGCTGGGAGCGTAGTGCCATTGTCACCTCACCCAATGGGGCATCAGCAGAGCCAATGGTGAAATCAGGGCCTTTCAACTGGCCAATCGGAACCACTGTGGCCGCCGTCCCGCAAGCAAAAGCTTCCACGATATCTCCTGATGCAGAACCCTCGCGCCACTCGTCAATGGTTATAGGGCGTCGCTCAATTGCGTGACCAGCATCTTCTGCGAGCCGTAAAACAGAATCTCGCGTTATGCCTTGAAGGATTGTCTCACTGTGGGGGGTGACTAGCGTGCCGTCCTTGTAAACCAAGACAACGTTCATTCCGCCCAGTTCTTCGAGGTAACGCCCCTCCTCAGAGTCCAAGAACAAGACTTGTTTGCAGTCGTTTTCGGCTGCCTCTGTCTGCGCCACTAGCGAGGCTGCGTAATTTCCTCCTGCTTTAGCGGCGCCTGTTCCACCCTTTCCTGCGCGCGAGTAGTGCGTCGATAACCAAATCGAAACCGGGCTTACGGTGTCGCCAAAGTAGGGACCAACCGGGCTGGCGATGATGTAGAACGCGACCTTTTTGGCTGGGCGAACACCCAAGAATGCCTCTTTCGCAAACATAAACGGTCGGATGTAGAGCGATGTTTCCGGTGCGCTCGGCACCCACGCACCATCAACAGCAATCAGCTCTTTGAGGGCCTGGAGGAAATAGTCAACGGGCAGCTCGGGGAGGGCCATTCTCTTCGCAGATCGCTGCAAACGAAGAGCGTTTTGGTCAGGTCGGAACGTCCAAATGGAGCCATCCTCATGGCGGTAAGCCTTCATGCCCTCAAAAATTTCCTGGCCGTAGTGGAGGACAGAGGCAGCAGGGTCGAGCGGAATTGGTCCATAAGGCTGCACGCGTGGCCGGTGCCAACCGCCCTTCTCTGACCAACAGATATCAACCATATGGTCGGTGAAAACCGTCCCGAATACGGGATTATCCAGAACGGATTTCCGTTCTGCATCAGACAGAGGAGAGGGGTTAGGGGTGACCTGGAATTGGATATCGGGAGTCGCCATGGGGAGCGAAATCGTCATGAAAATCTCTCTTGAATCCTGAAATGGAGGGGTGGTACGCGACAGCCTACTGGCAATGATGGTCCGCTTCCAGGGCTCCCTACACGAGCAAAGCCCGGATAGCCTGCCCGATCTGAGAGGTACTTCGCGCCTCAGATTTTTCGGCCCGTGTGCCAATATCCTGAGTCACAGCCTGGACAATCTTGCCAGCGAGCTCTGGAAAACCTCGGTGCTCGAGCAACAATGCCACCGACATGATTGCTGCCGTCGGGTCCGCCTTTCCCGTTCCTGCAATGTCTGGAGCCGACCCGTGGACCGGCTCAAACATGCTAGGGAAAGCGCCGGAAGGATTGAGGTTGGCCGATGCCGCCATCCCAATTCCTCCGCCGACAGCGCCCGCAAGATCGGTGATGATGTCACCAAAGAGATTGTCCGTAACCAGGACATCGAACCTTGACGGATCAGTCACCATGAAGATTGTTGCGGCGTCGATATGGAGATAGTCGACCTCAACATCGGGATAATCGTTCTGCATGTCACGCACGATTCGAGACCACAAGCTCCCCGCGTGGACCAATACGTTGGTTTTGTGGACAAGGGTGAGTTTTTTGCGTCGGGCCATCGCAGTGTCAAAAGCGAAGCGAACTACCCGGGATACACCATGGGCTGTATTCACGGACACTTCTGTGGCTATTTCATCATCGGTTCCCACTCTTAGCGCCCCGCCGTTTCCGACATAAGGTCCCTCAGTTCCCTCCCGGACTACCACAAAGTCAATAGCCCCCGGGTTCGACAGGGGGGATTCGATACCGGGAAGTAAGACGGTGGGCCGCAGGTTGACATATTGATCAAAAGCAAAGCGCAGCCTAAGAAGCAGACCACGCTCGATGATTCCCCCCTGCAACTGAGGATCCCGTGGATCACCACCTACTGCTCCGAGAAGGATTGCGTCGTGTGTCGACAGACTCTGCAGAGTCTCGTCAGCGAGAATCTCTCCCGTTTCCAGATAATGAGAGGCTCCGAGTGAATAATGGGTCAGCTGCACATCAAGAGCCTCTCCCGAGACAACTTCTAGGGTCTCCAGGGCCTCGGCTATTACCTCGGGTCCGATTCCATCGCCAGGGATTACCGCGAGATTCAGTGACTGCGTCATGCGTCCAGCCTAAAGCTAGGAACGAGATTCCACAGAAGTTCGATGGTCATGAATCAGCCAGAGTGCTTCTGCGACAGCTTCTGCGTCCGGCAGTCGATAGGGGGCAATGGTCTTTCCGCCACCAACCCTTATTGCCACATCGTCATCGCCCAATACGGCAAACCCATCCTCATCAGTTCGGTCATCGCCTGCAAAAAGTGTCGAGCTGGGGCTGGTTTGACGTCGCACCTCTTCGATGCCGTCCCCCTTGGTTGCCTCCTTGATTGAGCACTCCACGATGCCGTGGCCTGTCCTAACGACGAGGTCTACTGGCCAATTCTCACAAAGTCGGTGGGCGGCAACTTCTGCAGCGCTAGCCACACTCGCATCGACCCCTCGGGTGTGCATAGCAAGGCCAAAGGGTTTGTGTTCAAGGCGTGTACCGGGGTGAGCCGAAACCACCGCCTCAAACTCCTCTCGAAGAGTGCTAGGAACCACCCACGGCGTCTGATACTCCTTGTACTCGCCCGGTCCCAACACTTCGATGCCGTGAGATCCCACAAGAAACCACTCATCCAGGGGATCG
>JALQXU010000031.1 GCA_023263045.1 Pontimonas sp. | reverse complement strand
CGGTGACCGAATCAAAGGGTTGCAGGTTGTAGGAGGCTAAGGCGGCGGTCACGTCATTGCGTTCTATCGCGCGAACGGTGAGTCCAGCCCCTGCGAAGGCGAGCGCATCACCTCCGAGACCGCATCCGGCATCCGTTACCGAGCTGATGCCAGCTCCGAGGAACCTCCCCGCATGGTGGCTTGCGACGTCGAGGCGGGATGCAACTTCGAGAGATTCCGCGGAAAACAGCATCCGATCGGCAAAAGTGCCGAACTTGTCTCGAGCCTTCTGGCGCAGGGCCACTTGGCCCATTACGGCGCTCACCGTCTCGAGACTATGACCCTGCTTGCGCAGTCGTGCGACTTCAGACACCACAGTGTCGGGGGAATGGGGTGTATCGATACTGGCCAGGAGCCGAAGAGACTCCGGTGTCAGGAGCGCTTCGAGCTCGCGTCGTTCCACCGCCCCATTCTGTCAGTGCGACACGAACTGGCACTCGTATTGCGCGAGTGCTAATGGGTTCGCTACAGTTGTGTTAGCACTCGAATAGTGAGTGTGCTAACCCAGAGTCTCAGAAAGAGGTCAACCGTGTCGGTCTCCATCAAACCGCTCGAAGATCGCATTGTGATCAAGCAGGTCGAAGCAGAGCAGACGACTGCTTCTGGTTTGGTCATTCCTGACACCGCGAAAGAAAAGCCTCAGGAAGGCGAAGTTGTCGCGGTAGGTCCCGGTCGCTTCGATGACAACGGAAACCGAGTTCCCATGGATGTTGCCGTGGGAAATCGCGTTCTCTACTCGAAGTATGGGGGCACCGAAGTGAAGTTCGGCGCAGACGAGTATCTCGTCCTGTCGGCTCGCGACGTGCTCGCCATCGTGGAGCGCTAACAGCGATCAGAACGATTCAGGAAGGCCCACACATGGTGTGGGCCTTCTGCATTACACGGCGAAATTCCGGGTATAGCCTGATGCGGTGAATGAGTCCACCCGGTCGAGAGATGGTTTCCTCGCGGCCGCTGCAGCCTATGGGTTGTGGGGACTTCTCCCCGCCTATTTTGTGGCGCTTGACCCCAGTGGTCCGGTCGAGATTTTGGCGTTTCGTATCGTCTTGTCGCTGGTCTTTTGTGTCGTGATTCTCGCCATCATGCGGCGACTTGCGAAAACCGCAGCGCTGCTCAAAGATTCGGGAATCGTCAAGCTCTCCGCGCTGGCCGCGTTACTCATTCTCATCAACTGGTCGGTGTATGTCTTCGCTTCACTCAATCAATTCATCGTGGAAGCGGCGCTCGGCTACTTCATTAATCCGCTCGTGACGGTGGCGCTGGGAGTTGTGGTGCTCAAGGAGAAGCTTCGACCCCTTCAATGGGGCGCTTTGGGCCTTGCGATTGTTGCGGTCATCGTTCTGGCGGTGGGATACGGATCTCTTCCCGTCATCTCGCTCACTCTTGCGTTCTCTTTCGGATTCTACGGGTTTGTGAAGAACCGGATGGGTCCATCCGTGAAGTCTCTGGATAGTTTGACCCTGGAAACCCTGTGGCTTACCCCGGTTGCCCTCGGATTACTGGTGTGGGTCTCGATGTCGACTGGCCTCACTTTGGGGACTCTGGGCACTGCACACACACTGTTGTTGCTTATGGCTGGGGCAGTCACGTCCATTCCCCTGCTCTTTTTCGGGGCTGCAGCCAGGCGTCTTCCACTGTCTGTCATCGGACTCATGCAGTACCTAGCCCCCGTGATGCAATTCACCTTTGGGGTGGCCATCATGGGCGAACCCATGCCCCTCGAGCGCTGGATTGGCTTCTCTTTGGTCTGGATTGCTCTGGTTGTCTTGAGTGTGGATGCACTTCGTCATCGTCGCAACCGGTTGATTCAACCCACTCAGCACTAGAAAATGGCCGGGAAAGCGCTTAGGAGTAACAAAGGGCTCGTTACACGGATGTAACCAAACTGGCTTGTTTCAGGCTCAAAATGCGCGTAAGTTAGCTACTTGTGGCTGTGTTCGGCATGGCCACGTTCTTTACACCAAGTAAACAATAAGGAGCATCATGAGCGTATTTTCGAAGGCTGGGAGTGGTTTTGCCATTCTCGCTGCCTCCGCGCTAGTGCTCAGCGGCTGTGCAGCCGCTGAAGAAGCAGCTCCAGAGACCACTGATGCAGCGGAAACTCCTGCTGCAGCTGAGTCGCTGGCGCTGAAGATCGGTACGGCCCTGCCCGTCACCGGTTCTCTTGCATTCCTCGGACCGCCCGAAGAAGCAGGTGTGGCTCTCGCAGCTGCAGACATCAACGCCGCAGATGCTGGCATCAGCATCGAGGTTGTTTATGGTGACTCCGGTGACCTTGACAACAAGGCATACGAGACTGAAATTCCTCGTCTTCTGAACGAGGGCGTTTCCGCCATCGTTGGTGCTGCTTCTTCGAGTGTGTCCCTGTCCTTCATCGACCAGGTCACCAAGGAAGCTGGCGTTCTGCAGATTTCTCCTGCAAACACCTCTACTACTCTCTCTGACTACGACGACGACGGTCTGTACTTCCGTACCGCTCCCGCAGACTTCCTGCAGGGTGAGGCACTGGGTCAGCTACTCGCCGCTGATGGTCACGAGACTGCTGCGTTCCTTACCCTGAATGACGCCTACGGCATCACTCTTCAGGAAGAGGCAACCAAGGCATTCGAGGCTGCTGGTGGTACCGTTCTCGGTTCCGCTTCGGTGAACACGGGTGACACCAACCTGACCTCTCAGGTCAACGAGGTTGTTGCTCTTGACCCCGACGCCCTCGTCGTCATCCTCTTCGATGAGACCAAGACTGCTGTCCCCGAGATTGTTGCTGCTGGGTTCCCCAACTCCAACATGTACTTCACGGACGGTAACCTGGCCAACTACTCGGAGGACTTCCCCGCAGGAACCCTGACCGGTTCTAAGGGAACCCTGCCTGGTCCTACGTCGACCAGCATCTCCGACGACTACAAGGAGCGCGCTGACGCTGTCTGGACCGAGATGGGCAACCCTTCTCTGTTCGGTGACGACGTCTGGGCATACAGCACTGAGTCCTACGACGCAGTGGTCCTCGTAGCTCTTGCAGCCCTCGCAGCCGGTTCTACCGACTCGCGTGCAATCGCTGACAAGATGCAGGAAGTCTCCGGTGGTTCCGGTGGTGGCGAGAAGTGCACCACCTTCGCTGCCTGTGCAGACATCATCAACGGTGGTGGAGTGGCTGACTACGACGGCCTCTCCGGCGGAATCGCCTTCGGCGACAACGGTGACCCCACCGAAGCTGCTATTGGTATCTACCAGTACGGCGAGGACAACACCTACGCGCCCATCAACTAATTGATGATCGCTAACTGACTGTTGTCAGAAGCGGAGGGCCCCGGCGGAAACGTCGGGGCCCTTTGCTTTGCTCCTCCCGCGGATGCGAGGAGACTCGACGAGAAGGCGGGTGAAACTCTCAGGACTCCACCAGGGACCGCCCGAGTGACGCGGGGTCTCCACAAGGAGCCCCCGGGGCTGTTGCGCGGTTCAGAGAGCGGCTAAGCCCCGAGAGAACCTAGGTAGAGCTCAATGACCTTAGGGTCATTCAAAAGGTCCCGACCGCTGCCCGTCACAGCGTCTTTGCCCTGATCGAGGACATACCCTCGGTCGCAAATTTGAAGGCATCGCCGGGCGTTCTGCTCCACCATGATGGTGGTCACGCCCGCCTTATTGATGTCCGAAACGCGGAGAAATGCTTCATCCTGACGAACAGGTGACAGACCGGCGGAAGGCTCATCTAGCAGCAATACTGAGGGATTCATCATGAGAGCCCTACCCATCGCCACCATCTGACGTTCACCACCGGAGAGTGACCCGGCACGTTGCTTCAGTCGAGCGCCGAGCTCAGAAAAGAGGCTTGTTACTAGTTCAAGTCCCTCGTCATACTTTTCCGGCTTCTGATAGACACCCATCTGGAGGTTCTCTTCGATGGTGAGGCTGGGGAAAACATTGTTGTTTTGGGGAACATATCCGACTCCGCGCTCCACGAGCTTGTCAGCCTTCAGACCGGTGATGTTCTCTCCATTGAGGTACACGGCCCCTTCGCGAACTTTGGATTGACCGAAGATCGCCTTGAGGAGAGTCGACTTTCCGGCACCGTTGGGTCCAATGATTCCAATCAGTTCACCCTCGCGGGCAATCAGATTACAGCCGTTGAGGATGTTAACCCCGGGGAGGTAACCTGCGACCAAGTTGTCGACATTGACGACGACATTCTTTTCTTCAGCCATGGCCTACTTCTCTCCCTTCGGGAGAGTGATTCGTCCCGTTACGACTCCAAGATCAACATCCTGGTGGCTTCCTAGGTAGGCATCCACGACGGCTTCGTCCTTCATGACGTCTTCAGGGGGACCCTCTGCGATGATGCGCCCTTCCGCCATCACGACAACCCAGTCGGCTATGTGACGGACCATATGCATGTCGTGCTCGACGAAGAGGACTGTCATGCCCTGGGTCTTCAAATCAAGGATGTGCTCCAGCAGGGATTCGGTAAGCGCCGGATTGACACCTGCCATGGGCTCGTCGAGCATTACCAAGGTCGGGTTGGTCATGAGCGCTCGAGCCATCTCAAGAAGCTTTCGCTGACCACCTGAAAGGCTGGCCGCGAAATCATCCTTGAGCTTCAGCAGTTTGAATCGCTCCAGAATTTCGAGAGCACGTTCTTCGATTTCGGCCTCTTGTTTCTTCCACAAGAAGGGGAAAATCGATTGGAAGAGCGACTCGCCGGTTTGATCTTTTGCGCCGAGTTTCATGTTCTCGAGGACTGTCAGAAGCCCTAAGGCCTTGGTCAACTGAAAGGTTCGGACCTGACCCATTTCTGCGACTTTGTGGGCGGGGATACCCGCGAGATTTTCGCCCGAGAAAGACCATGATCCGGTATCTGGTTTGTCAAACCCAGTTAGGAGGTTGAACAGCGTGGTTTTGCCTGCACCGTTGGGGCCGATAAGCGCTGTGATTGCTCCTCGCGGAATTTCGAGGTGCTCAACGTCAACGGCGACAAGACCACCAAATTTTCTCGAGACATGATCAGCGACGAGGATGGGGTCTACCTTGGGCACGCCCGGCCGAGCCTCCCCTTGATGCAGGCCGGTGCTCTTCTGGGGGGTCTTTTTCATGGGCTTATTTCCGGACAAAGGTCAACTCCCTCTTGTCGCCGACGATTCCTTGAGGTCTAAGAATGACGATGATGACGAGGAGGAGGCCTACCAACACGAATCGCAGAGCTCCTGCCTGCGCGGAAGAGAGGGCTCCGAGGAGGCCTGCTTCCGCCATTGCGGGAAGAAGTGAGCCAAGGAACGCCTGCAAAACCCAGAAGATAACGGCTCCGAGCAATGGCCCGAATACGGTAGCCGCTCCACCGAGCAACAACGCTGTCCATACGAAGAAGGTCAATGATGTGGCGAAGAGCATCGGGTTTGCTGACGAGGGCAGAACGTAGAGCGCACCTCCCAAGCCGGCGACGATTCCTCCAACAACAAGTGCCTGCATCTTGTAGGCGAAGACGTTCTTCCCCAGGGCCCGGACAGCGTCTTCATCCTCACGGATGCCTTTGATGACTCGACCCCACGGGCTCTTGACCAATCTCCAAAGGAGGAGAGTGGAAAGAGCCAAGATGATGAGGGCGAATATCAAGACCCAGAATTGGTTTGCGGTATAGCTCCACGGGCCAAATCCGTAGGTTCCATCTGGGAACGGGTTGATGCTCCGGAAATCGTTGGCGTAGGCCACCAAACCATCAGCCGAGCCCGTGGTCTCAATCCAGGTGGTTGACAGTAAGAGCAATCTCACAATTTCGGCCGCCGCAATGGTCACAATGGCGAGATAATCCCCTCGAAGTTGAAGCGTCGGTATCCCGAGGAGGACAGCAAACACGGCAGATGCAACCATGGCCGCAATGAACGCGGCCCACCAAGGGAATCCAAACGTCAAAGTCGAGATTGCGTATCCGTAGGCGCCGACGGCCATGAATCCTGCAATACCGAAGTTCAGCAGGCCTACGAATCCGAAGTGAATTGCTAGACCGAGAGCTGCCATCGCAAAAGCAATGGTGACGGGGCTAAACAGCGCTTGGGCTGTGTTGTTCAAGATTGAAACGAAATCCATCAGTCCGGCCCCTAACCTATTCGCTCTCGTCTACCCAGGATTCCCTGTGGTCGGAAGAGCAGGATCACAATCATCACTACGAGCGCACCGACGTACTTGAGGTCTGAGGGGATGATCTGAGCCGAAGTCTCGATTAAGACACCCACAATCATTGCTCCTACAAACGCGCCGAAGGCTGTTCCCAAACCACCGAGAACGCCGGCAGCGAAGATGAAGAGAAGAATCTTCTCACCCATGTCCCACTTGAGGCCGGGACGGAAATAAGCCCACATGATGCCGGCAAGCCCCGCGAGACCGCCCGCCATAATCCACACAACCCTGATGACTCGGTCGACATCAATTCCGGACGCCGCCGCCAAGTCAGCGTTATCAGAGACCGCTCGGGTCGCTTTACCCATCTTGCTGCGCAGCAGCCACATGGCGAAGGCAATGAGCACCACCAGGCTGACCCCCATACTGATGAGGTCGTTCACACTCAGTGTCACGGTGCGGAAGATGGGAATCTCAGGCGAGCCCAGCGCTCCGGGGAGCTGCTCGGTCCCACCTCCTAAGAAAGCTTGCGTGATGTAACGGAATGTCAGAGATAGTCCGATGCTCACGATCATGAGCTGCACGATCCCCACGCCGCGCGCACGCAACGGAGCCCACACAGCCGCATCGAGTCCCCACCCGAACAGTGCCGATAGTGCGACGGCAATGGGGAACGACAGGAGTAGCGGGACCCCGGCGAGTGTCAGGAACAGGGTGAATAGCGCGCCCATGGTGACCATCTCTCCGTGCGCAAAGTTAGGCAGGGCGGTCGTCCCGAACACGAGAGAGAGGCCGATTGCTGCGAGGCCGAGCAATAATCCAAAGTTGATGCCGGCGAATACTCGCATGAAGAACTGGTCGAGCTGGCTCGTGGGGTTTCTCTCACCCTCGCCAATGAAGAAGTTCCAGACGACGGTGTTGGTGAATCCCCATTCGACCGTCTGGGTGGCACCTCCTTCGAGAACGGCGATCCCATCCGGGAGAGTGTCCTCGACGAGGGTGATTTCATAGGTTCCCGCTTCTGGAACCCCGATTGCCCATTTCCCATCGACGTCTGTGACAACTTCAGCCGAGTAGCCATTTCCCTCGACAATAATTTTGACCCCGCCGAGCGGGGTTCCCTCATTTTTAACGTTTCCCAGAATCTTGTTCTCGTACTCGTCACCGACGGTGTCGGCCATCGCAGGGGAGGCAAAAAGAACCCCCGCAAATGCGAGTATGGCGACGAGGAAAAGCTTGAGTGCCCTGGAAAAGAACGTGCTGTCCTCAGCTGTCGCTGAATTCACGGTGCCTCCTGGTGCTTGGGCAACAGACAACCGGAAGCGGTTTCTCTGTGCGTCTTCATTGACACGATCAGTATGGGTCATATTGTTTCTGTCTTTGCCTCTAACTCAACAGTTCCCCCATTATGCCCATGTAACACGCTGAGGTCTAACCCGTTACGATGTGGGGAATCGACATCGCGGGTGAGACCGGCGTAGTTTCGCCGAAAAATGGGGTTTGAACATGGCAGAACAAAGTCCTTTTGGGTTTGTGGGATTGACCTATGACGACGTCATGTTGCTCCCCGCACATACCGATGTGATTCCGAGCGAAGCGGACACGTCCTCCCACCTCACCAAGAACATCCGCCTGTGGGCGCCTCTCCTGTCGTCCGCGATGGACACCGTGACTGAGGAGCGGATGGCCATTGCGATGGCGCGCCAGGGCGGTATCGGAATTTTGCATCGAAACCTCTCGATTGAGGATCAAGCCTCTGCGGTCGACAAGGTCAAGCGCAGCGAATCGGGCATGATCACGAACCCAGTGACAATAACGCCCGACGCCACTGTTGCTGATGTTGATGAGCTGTGTGCAACGTTCCGGGTGTCTGGGGTTCCTGTCGTCGAAGGCGACGGTGTTCTGGTGGGCATCATCACCAACCGCGATATGCGTTTCGTACCCCGCGATAAAGCTCACACCACACTGGTCAAAGACGTCATGACCCAGGGTGAGCTGGTGACAGGTCACGAGGGTATTTCTGCCGAGGAAGCGCTTGCCATCTTCGCTACCAAGAAAATCGAGAAGCTTCCACTAGTGGATAAGACCGGCCACTTGAAGGGTCTCATCACCGTCAAAGACTTCGATAAGAGCGAGAAGTATCCCCACGCCACCAAGGATTCCGAGGGTCGTCTTCGAGTGGGGGCAGCTATCGGTTTCTTCGGGGACGCCTGGGAGCGCGCCGGAGCGCTCCTGGAGTCCGGAGTGGATGTTGTCGTGGTGGACACCGCGAATGGTGACTCGAAGGGTGTTCTCGACATCATCCAGAAAATCAAGAAAGACAAAGCATTCCGCGGTGTGGATGTCATTGGTGGCAACATCGCCACCAAGGATGGCGCTCAAGCCATCATTGACGCCGGAGCGGATGCGGTCAAGGTGGGTGTGGGGCCAGGCTCCATCTGCACCACTCGCGTGGTGGCGGGTGTGGGAGTCCCCCAAATCACTGCCGTCTATGAGGCCTCCCTCGCGGCCAAGAAAGCAGGGATCCCCCTGATCGCCGATGGGGGTCTGCAGTACTCCGGCGACATCGCGAAAGCTTTGGTTGCTGGTGCAAGCACGGTGATGTTGGGTTCTCTTCTTGCGGGTACCGATGAAAGCCCGGGTGACCTGGTTTTTGTGAACGGCAAGCAGTTCAAGAACTACCGGGGTATGGGTTCGCTGGGTGCACTCCAGACCCGGGGTAAGAAGACGTCGTATTCCAGGGACCGTTACTTCCAGGCCGATGTTCCGAGCGATGAGCAACTCATTGCCGAAGGGATTGAAGGTCAGGTTCCTTACCGCGGACCTTTGGGCTCTGTGGTGTACCAACTCCTCGGCGGTCTTCGCCAATCGATGTTCTATACCGGGGCTGCCACGATTGAGGAGCTCAAGAAGCGCGGGAAGTTTGTCCGCATCACCCCTGCAGGGCTCAAAGAGTCGCACCCTCACGACATCCAGATGGTTGTTGAGGCCCCCAACTACAAGCGCTAGAGCGCCGATAGGGTAGAGCACGTGAATGAGGTCGAAATCGGGCTGACGAAGCGCGCCATACGGGGGTACTCCTTTGATGACGTCGCGGTAGTCCCGTCCAGGCGAACGCGTGACCC
>JALQXU010000030.1 GCA_023263045.1 Pontimonas sp. | reverse complement strand
CTGGGGATGATTCAGCCCTGGTGAGACTGCCGGATAGCCAGGTGCTCATTTCTTCAGACATGATGATCGAGGGGCCTGATTTTCGCTTTGAGTGGTCACTGCCCGCCGATTGTGGCTTCAAAGCCATCGCCAGTAACGCCGCGGACATTGCTGCCATGGGCGGTGTGGTGGTCGGCTATGAGATCGCCGTCGCTGTGCCGCACACCACACCGCTTCGAATGTTGCTGGGCCTGGCTGAGGGTTTTGCCGCGGGAATTGAGGCCCTCACACCGGGGGCTGGAGTGCTCGGTGGCGACCTCTCCCGGGCCGAGAAGTTCACCATTGCGATTACGGTGCTGGGTTCGATGCAGGGCTTAGCCCCGGTTGTGCGCTCCGGAGCGAAACCCGGTGATGTTGTCTGTGTTGCGGGCGAGCTCGGGCTCTCACACAGAGGCCTTCAGGCCTTGCTGGCAGCGGGCGATGATGAGCTCGAGATTGCCGCAGTGGTGCGCAGTGACCCCGCCGTCGCGCATCATCTTCGACCCACGCCGCCGATTTCTCTGGGCCCACTGGCAGCTCGCGCGGGAGCGACCTCGATGATGGATATCTCTGATGGACTTGTC
Organism: Pontimonas sp.; assembly: GCA_023263045.1. Lineage (GTDB taxonomy): Bacteria > Actinomycetota > Actinomycetes > Actinomycetales > Microbacteriaceae > Pontimonas. Next base: position 8,662 of record JALQXU010000030.1, on the reverse strand, counting down.
CTCGATGCGTATCGGATAGCCAAAGCAAGCGGCGTGCGAATTTCCCTGGACCCGGAAGCCGGGCTCGATGACCATTCTCTGTATGGGGGAGAAGACCACGGCCTCCTCGCCACCTTCCCTCCCGGTGTGACCCCACCGGAGGGCTTTCGCCCCGTGGGGGTCGTCGAGGAGGGCTCTCCCGGTGTCAGCCTCGAGGGTGTCGAGTTAGATGCTCAGGCAGGCGGCTGGGATCCCTTTAGGAACTTCGCCCAATAAACCTGGGTGTCCCCGTACTTTTTGGTCCCCAGGTCGTCAAACCCTTCGGGAAACTGGGGTGGAGCGCTCTGAGCTGAGCGCTCCACGACCACAATCGCGTCTCGTTGCAGCCAAGGGCGAAGTGCCTCGAGGTCATCATCGAGCGCCTGCGATGCGTAGTCATAGGGGGGATCGAGAAATACCAGAGACACAGCTGTGGGGGGAGATCCGGTCAGAAACCCTCCCACTGAGGCTTTCGTGGCGTGAAGCTCCGGCTGGTGGCTCAGAGCTGGGGCGATCGTCTGGATGTTTTCTCGTATGACCCGGTTTGCGCCCGTGTGCTGATCGACTAACCAGACAGCGCTAGCACCCCTCGAGGCTGCCTCTAATCCCAGAGCTCCGGTCCCTGCAAAAAGATCGAGGACGCGTGCCCCTCGAAGATTCATCAGGGATTCAAGCCTCGAAAAGATTGCTTCCCGAACCCGATCAGAGGTCGGCCTGGAGACCTTGTCCGGTGCCGCCAAGCGCAGTGAACCTGCCTCGCCGGCGATGATTCTGGTCATTCCCCAACGCTAGCGGGCTTTCCAGAGGGCACGGCCTCCAGGCGATAGCGTGGCAGGGTGAGCGCGGGGCTAGACACCACACTGCAGGGCATCCTGGGCGATCGGACCCAGAAAGCCCTCCAGAAGGCTTTCGGATTGAGCACTGTGGGGGATCTGCTCCAGCACTATCCGAGGCGTTATGCCAGTCGGGGTGAGCTGACGTCGATTGCCGGAGTACCGATCGGGGACCAGGTCACGCTGGTTGCTGAGGTGGTGTCTGCCAAACAGCGCCCTATGCGTCAGAAGCGAGGTTCCGTCCTCGAAGTCGTCATCTCCGATGGGACCGGCCTAGTCACGCTGACGTTTTTCAACCAGGCCTGGCGACAAAAGGATTTAGTTCCCGGCGCCCGGGGCATGTTTGCCGGAAAGGTGGGGGAGTATCGAGGGGAGCGTCAACTCGCCCACCCCGACTATGAACTCTTCAGTGATGAGGAGGCTTTAGTTCAGAACAGTGAGGAGTGGGCGAAGCGCCCGATCCCTCTCTACCCCGCCACATCAACTGTGGCGAGCTGGCAGATCGCCAAAGCCCTCGGAATTGTGTTGGACGTTCTCGACGACCTCCCCGACCCCTTGCCAGCCACCATCACCGATCAGGAGCGTCTCCTCGGTTTCCGTGAGGCACTCGAGAAAATCCATCGCCCAGCGGAAGAGTCGGACTGGAAGGATGCCCGCCGGACACTGCGCTTTCACGAAGCTTTTGTGCTCCAAACCGCTTTGGTGAGACGCCGTCTCCGCGCCCAATCGGTGGAGAGTACGCCTCGAAAACCCGGCGAGTTGACCAATGGTTTCCTTCAGGCCTTGCCCTTTAGCTTGACCGAAGACCAACTCCGAGTTGTCGAAGAAATCCATGACGACATGGCGAGTGGTCACCCGATGAACCGGTTAGTCCAGGGTGAAGTGGGTTCGGGGAAGACCGTGGTCGCGGCCACGGCGATGGTGACGGTTGCCGGCACCGGAGGGCAAACCGCACTTCTCGCGCCCACCGAAGTACTCGCTAATCAACATTTTCGCTCGCTGGTGCAGACCCTCGGGCCCGATATGAGCGCCCGCATCAACCCGGTCTTGCTCACCGGGGCACTGGGGGCGGCGGAGCGCAAGAAAGCACTCCTGGCAGCTGCTTCAGGGGCATCTCAGCTGGTCGTGGGGACACACGCTCTCCTCGGGGACACCGTCCAGTTCGCCGATTTGGGTCTCGTCGTCATTGATGAGCAACACCGATTCGGGGTGGATCAGCGCGATGCGCTCCGCCACAAAGGCTCGCACCCTCACGTTTTGGTGTTGACCGCAACCCCCATACCCCGGACCGTGGCGATGACGGTGTTTGGTGACCTCGATGTTTCCACGATTGCCACCCTGCCTCAGGGTCGCTTACCCATTGAGTCCCATGTGGTGGCGCTGGCTGACCACCCCACCTGGTATCCGAGGGTCTGGTCTCGGGTTGCCGAAGAGGTTGCCGCGGGACGACAAGCCTTCGTTGTCACGTCGGCTATTTCTTCGAGCGTCAGGGAAGAGGGCGAACTCGAGGACGAGGAGTCCGAGGGGACACCGACGATTCCTCGAGCGAGTGTCGAAGACACCCTGCCGATGATCAGAAACTTGCCTGAGTTTGCATCGCTCAAGGTCGAAGCCATCCACGGCCAGATGCCGACCGCCGACAAAGACCAGGTCATGCAGGCTTTTGCCGCCGGTGAGATTGATGTGGTGGTGGCCACCACCGTCATCGAGGTGGGTATTGATGTTCCGAACGCGTCGATCATGGTGATTCTGGATGCCGATCGTTTCGGGGTCAGCCAACTCCACCAGCTTCGCGGCCGAGTGGGTCGAGGTGAGCACCCCGGTACGTGTCTTCTGGTCACCCACGCCGAGGAGGGAACAACGGCCCGAGCTCGGGTCGAGGCAGTCGCTGCCACCCTCGATGGGTTTGAGTTGGCTGCTGCTGACCTGGAACTGCGGCGCGAAGGGGATGTGTTGGGGGCGAGTCAGTCTGGTCGACGCTCCGGTCTCCGTCTCGTGCGCGTCACGAAAGATGCCGAGCTCATTGATCGCGCCAGAGAATACGCCGAGGCTCTGCTCGCCACGGACCCCGAACTGGGTGGGCATCCGGAGCTCCTGGCCACGCTGCAGGCGAGGCTCGATGAGCGCTCCGAGGATTATTTGGAAAAGAACTAAAGTCGCGGGTCGTGTCATCCGCGTGAAACATGGACCTCGCTAGGCTTATTTCATGAGCACTGTCGCCGTTGTTCCCGGTTCCTTTGATCCTGTGACCCTGGGTCACCTGGACGTTATCGAGCGAGCAGCGGGGCTTTTTGATGAAGTCCATGTCGTGGTCGTGCATAACCCCGGCAAAGAGGCCATGTTCCCTATTGCCCAGCGCGTGACGCTGCTGGAGCAAGCGATCGCCCAAGCAGGGGAGAAGGGAAAACTCGTGGTGACGTCGTGGAGCGTTGGATTACTCGTCGACTATTGCACCGACGTGGGGGCGACCGTCTTGGTCAAGGGAATACGCTCCCAAGTCGATGTCTCCTACGAGCAACCCATGGCGATTGTGAATCGCAACCTCGCCGGCGTCGAAACCGTTTTCCTCCTGCCCCACCCCGCGAACGCCCACGTCTCGAGTTCTCTGGTGCGCCAGGTGGCAGCACTCGGAGGGGATGTATCGCCCTATGTTCCCCCGGCTGTGGCCGACTATCTTGCGAAGACCGAGTTGCCTTAGTCTGTTCTCACCACTTCTTGCGAGAAGGAGAACCGGTGGCTGCATCGAAGGACACTGCTGAGCTCAAGAAGCTCGATAAAGCGCACAATTTCTACTCGTGGTCCATCCAGGGGACCCTCGCTCCGATGATGGTTTCTCATGCCACAGGCATGTATGTATATGACACCGAGGGTGTTGAGTATCTCGACTTTTCGAGCCAGCTGGTCAACACCAATATCGGACACTCCCACCCCGCGGTGGTTCGCGCTATTCAGGAGCAAGCCGAAACCCTCGCCACGGTCGGTCCGGCGTATTCGTCGCAGCCCCGGGTCGAGGCTGCCTCTCGCATCGTCGAGTTAGCAGGGAAGGACTTCCAGAAAGTCTTCTTCACTAACGGCGGGGCAGACGCGATCGAGAACGCCATTCGCGCAGCCCGACTCTTTACTAAGAAGAACAAGGTGCTCTCCACCTATCGCAGCTACCACGGGAACACCGGCGCTGCGATTGTGGCGACCGGGGATTGGCGTCGCCAACCCAATGAGTACTCCACCCACCACGTCCATTTCTTCGGGCCATTCCTCTATCGCAGCGAGTTTTGGGCGACAAGTGAAGCCGAAGAGTGCGAGCGGGCTCTCCACCACCTCGAGCGGGTGATCCAATCAGAGGGACCCGACACCATTGCTGCGATTCTCCTCGAGAGCGTGCCGGGGACCGCGGGGATCATGGTTCCTCCCGCCGGTTATCTCCAGGGAGTTCGGGAACTCTGTGACCGCTACGGGCTGGTGATGATCCTCGATGAGGTGATGGCGGGCTTTGGTAGGACGGGCCACTGGTTTGCTTTCCACGCCCACGATGTCGTGCCCGATCTCATCACGTTTGCCAAGGGTGTGAACTCGGGTTATGTCCCCGTGGGTGGGGTGATTTTCCACCAGCGCATCTCAGATTTCTTCGACGACACCATGTTCCCCGGTGGTTTGACCTATTCCGGTCACCCCCTGGCCATGGCGAGCATTAACGCCGCCCTCCAGGCGATGACGGAGGAGGGCATGATCGAGCACGCGAGCGCTATGGGTGAGGATCACCTGCGCCCAGGGTTACTGGAATTGCAGGCGAAGCACCCGGTCATCGGTGACGTTCGAGGTCTGGGGTGCTTCTTCGCGCTCGATCTCGTGGAGGACCCGGTGACGAAGGCGCCTCTGGATGCTGCCTCCGTGGGTCGCATCAAGGGCGAAATAGTGGCGCGGAAGCTCCTCCCGTTTGTCGTGGATAACCGCATCCACGTCGTTCCTCCGCTCATTGTGACGCCGGAGCAGATTCAGAGTGCACTGGAGATCTACGACGACGCACTGAGCGCCGCTGGCTTCTAGACTGAGGCCATGGCCTCCAGCATCAATCCGCTCGTTATCGGGGTAAAAGACCTTGTCTTCCAGGCAGGGCAGATGCGCGAGCTCACCCTCGAGGTCGACGCACCCGAACAATACGGCGAAGCGATGGCGATTGCGCCTGCAGGGACGCCGATGACACTGGAGCTGCGTCTCGAGGGACTCCACGAGGGAATTCTGGTCACCGCTGAGGTCTCGTTGGAGGCGAAAGCCGAGTGCGTGCGCTGTCTTGACCCCTTTTCATTCCCGGTTCGGGTCGATTTCCAGGAGCTTTTCGCGTATTCTTCTAGCGATTCCGATTCGTACACGGTCGTGGATGACTCCCTCAATCTTGAGGACATCATTCGGGATGCGGTAGTTCTCGAACTTCCCTTCCAACCTGTGTGCCAAGAGGATTGCTACGGATTAGACCCGGCAACCGGCGACAAACGCACGGAGCCGCCCGGTGATTCCGATGCAGACGAGATTGACCCGAGATGGCAGGAACTGAGTAAGCTTCTCGAGTCTGATACTGAGAAACCCTAAGACCCCTACGAAAGCAGAAGACCATGGCTGTACCCAAGCGGAAGACCTCCCGTTCGAACACTCGTCACCGTCGTTCGGCGTGGAAGGCTGAGGTCCCCACCCTGGTCAAGAGCGTCGAGAACGGCAAGACCGTCTATAGCCTCCCGCACCGCGCCCGCGTGGTCGAGGACTCGGCTGGCACCCCGCTGTTCATGGAATACAAGGGCCGCAAGGTCGCTGACGTCTAAAGTGCCAGAGGGAATGGACAAGGCCTCCAAGGCTTTGGACCCCAGCACTTTGCTCACCGTGGTGGGCGTTGACCTCTCGCCGGACATTCTCCAGCAAGCCCTCACACACTCGTCCTATGCCTATGAGCAGGGCGGTCTCGATAATGAGCGCCTGGAGTTCTTGGGTGACTCCGTGCTCGGCCAGGCCATTACGGCAGCTCTCTACCACCAGTTTCCTGACCTTCCCGAGGGGGAGCTCGCGAAGCGTCGCGCCAGCATTGTCTCCACTGGAGCCCTGGCCGACGTTGCCCGCGGCATCAAGCTCGGTGACTACCTGCGCTTAGGCCGGGGCGAAGAGTTGACCGGGGGGCGGGAGAAACCGTCCCTGCTTGCTGACGCTCTGGAGGCACTGGTGGGCGCCATTTTTCTCGATAAGGGGCCCCAGGCCGCCCACGATGCTGTCCACCGCTTGATGGGTGATTTGGTGCAGCGCGCCGATGAGCTGCGAGAGTCCAGTGACCCCAAGACTGCTCTCCAGGAGTGGGCGGCAGCGAATGGCCAGGGTGTTCCGAAATACAACATCACCGATGCCGGACCCGACCATCAGAAGGTGTTCACTGCGGATGTCTTCCTCGATGGTCAGGATCGCTCCAGCACCGCCGTCGGACACGGTACGGGCAGCTCGAAGAAAGCTGCCGAGCTCGCAGCCGCTCAGGCCGCTCTCGACTCGTTGCGCGGGTCACGCCCCAGCGATGCCTGAGCTTCCCGAAGTTGAGGTCGTTCGAGCTGGCCTGGAGCCAGCGCTTGTGGGGGCGCGTATCGATCGGGTGGAGGTTCTCGAGCCGCGGAGTCTGAAGCGACACCCTGGTCCTCCAGAAGATTTTGTCCAAAGGCTGGAGGGCAGTGTCGTCGAGGCGGCAATCCGCCGGGGGAAGTTCCTCTGGTTTCCGCTTCAAGGCAGGGATGAAGCACTCGTCACACACCTGGGGATGAGCGGTCAGGTGCTTCTAGGTGACGAGGACTCCGACTTTGGGTCGCTCTTGCGCATTCGATTCGACATCACCACCGCCTCGGGCCAAGCACTCGTGATGGGGTTTGTCGACCAGCGCATTTTTGGCTCGATGGCGATCGATGAGCTCATCGTCTGCCCCGATGGTGAACCCGCCGGGAGGGGCTCACGTGACACGAGAATTCCCCGCTCCGTGGCGCATATCGCCAGGGACCCCCTCGATCCCGCTTTTGATGATGGTGCTTTTTCGAAAGCGCTACGGAGAAAGAACACCGAGGTGAAGAGGGCTCTTCTCGATCAGAACCTGATCAGCGGCATCGGCAACATTTACGCCGACGAGGCGCTCTGGGGGGCCAAGCTGCACTACCTCACTCCCACACAGCGGCTTCGCCCCGCAACGGTGCGTGAGCTGCTGGCAGAGATTCGCGCGGTGTTGACGAAAGCGCTCGTCGAGGGCGGAACGAGTTTCGATAGTCAATATGTGAACGTGAACGGTCAAGCGGGCTACTTCGCCCACTCCCTCCACGCCTATGGCAGGCAGGGAACGCCGTGTGATCGGTGCGGGGCGATTATGCGTCGCGAGCCCTTCATGAACCGGTCCTCCCACCGGTGTCCCTCCTGCCAAAGGACGCCCCGGAAGCGGTAGGTTTGAGGGTAATAACAGCACACTCGAGTTAGTGGTCCAGAAAGGGCGGTGGGCAGGTGCATCTGAAGTCCCTCACCCTCAAGGGATTCAAGTCTTTTGCCCAACCCACCACATTCGAGTTCGAACCCGGCGTCACCTGTGTCGTGGGGCCTAATGGTTCGGGAAAATCAAACGTTGTCGACGCTCTGGCCTGGGTCATGGGAGAGCAGGGTGCGAAAACGCTCCGCGGTGGATCCATGGAGGATGTCATCTTCGCGGGGACTGCGAATAAAGCGCCGCTCGGTCGCGCTGAGGTCACCCTCACCATCGACAACTCTGATGGCGCCCTCCCCATCGAGTACAGCGAAGTCACCATCTCGAGAACCCTGTTTCGCAATGGCGGGAGCGAATACGCCATTAATAAGGAGCCTTGTCGACTCCTCGATGTTCAGGAGCTCCTGAGCGATAGCGGTCTGGGTCGAGAAATGCACGTCATTGTCGGTCAGGGACAACTCGACCAGATTCTGCACGCGAGCGCCGAAGACCGCAGACGCTTCATCGAGGAAGCGGCTGGAATCCTCAAACACCGCCGACGCAAAGAGAAGACCACGCGCAAGCTCGAGTCGATGGAGGCAAACCTCACCCGCTTGAACGATCTCGCGGGAGAAATTCGTCGCCAACTCAAACCTTTGGGCCGGCAAGCAGAAATCGCCCAGCAGGCCCAAACGATTCAGGCCATCGTGCGGGATGCGAAAGCCCGCGTCCTCGCCGATGATCTTGTGGGTCTCTCTGCCGCTCTCGACTCGTTCCACCAGAGCGAAAAGGAGCGCAGCACCGAGCGCGCCACCTTGCAGGAACAACTCGAGGGTTACCGACGTCGCATCTCGCAACTCGAATCGGGTGTCAACGATGTCGAGCTCGACACGGCACGGAGTATCGATTTCTCTCTCCGTCGGGTTCAGGAGCGCCTCCAAGCACTTCACTCGTTGGCTAGCGAAAGGGCGGACAGCGCCGATGAGGGTCCAGACGAGGTCATGTCTTCCGGAGTGACCCCCGAGATGATGACTCAGGCTGAGACCGACAGAGACAATGCCATCGCCCAGATGTCGACCCAGGAGAGCACGGTCGGGGAAATCTCGGCACGCCTGGCAACAGCACGGGCCTCCTTGAGTGCACTCGATGAGGATGTGGTGGCAGCCAGTGCCGCGGTCGAGCAGTGGGATCAGGACTTACGTCGCGCTCAATCCCAGGTCGAGATCCAAACATCCCGGGTGGAGGCAGCGGAAGCCGATGTGGAGAGACAGAAGACGGCCCTGCGTAGTGCCACAGATCGCGCGAGGGACGCCGAAGACGCCCTCCGAGAGCTTCAGGGCTCCCGAGAACAGGC
>JALQXU010000002.1 GCA_023263045.1 Pontimonas sp. | reverse complement strand
ATCTACATTGACGAGGTGGACAAGATTGCCCGCAAAGCAGAGAACCCTTCGATCACGAGGGACGTCTCCGGTGAGGGTGTTCAGCAGGCTTTGCTGAAGATTCTTGAGGGAACGGTCGCCGCCGTCCCGCCTCAGGGCGGACGGAAGCACCCTCAACAGGAATTCATCCAGATCGACACCACGAATGTGTTGTTCATTGTTGCCGGTGCGTTCGCGGGTCTGGAGGACATCATTTCCCAGCGTGTGGGTCGACACGGAATTGGTTTCGGCGCTCCACTGCACAGCAAGGATGCCCAAGAGAATGTCTTTAGCCAGGTGCTACCCGAGGACCTTCACAAATTTGGCTTGATTCCTGAGTTCATCGGTCGGCTCCCGGTCGTGACGACCGTTGCTCCGCTCGACCAATCCGCCCTCATCGATATCCTGACCGGCCCGAAGAATGCTTTGGTAAAGCAGTACCAGAGGATGTTTGTCCTCGATGGTGTTCAGCTGGAGTTTGAGAAAGAGGCCCTCGAAGAGATTGCTGATTTGGCCTCTGAGCGCCAAACCGGCGCGCGTGGTTTGCGGGCCATCTTGGAGGAAGTCTTGGGACCCATCATGTTTGACATTCCCTCCAACGAGAACATCGAGCGCGTTGTCATCACCAGGGATGCCGTCTTGCGCACCGCCGCACCCGTCGTGGTGCAGAAGCCAGCTCCTCGGCGCGAGAAGTCCGCTTAGCCTCGAAGAGTGACGCCGTTGTCGAGAGTGACGACGGGTCGATTTTCGAGCCAGGTCAGCGTCCAGCGAAGCGTTTCACGCTCCTGCGCACTCAATCTGGCCTCGATCGCTTCGATCTCCGTGCGGAGAGGCTCTGGAAGTGACGGGGGAGCCTGTCCCACCGAGAATCGACTACCGAGCTGCACTATTGATCCAGCTCTTTTTCGTAGGTGACCCACGTGGTGGGAGTTGCCAACGCGTCATAGAGCCTGCGAGCGCGATCGTTATCGGAGGCTGTAATCCAGCGCAGTGTCCCTCCGCCCCGAGCGCGCGCGTAGTCTTCCAGGGCAGAAATCAGGGCCGTGGCAACACCATGGCCTCGACTCTCGGGGTCAGTGAAGAGATCATCGAGGAACCAGCCCGAACCAGCTGTGAACGTGTCGTGCTGGAAGCGCAGGTGGGCAAAGCCCACCACGGTGTTTTGTACTTCAGCGACAAAGCATCGCACCGGATGTTCGTCCTCCATCAGCCAGGCCCAGACACCCTCAATAACGTCTGGGGTAAAACTCTCGCGATAAAAGACTCCGTAGGCGAGGAATAACTCCTCCCACCGTTCCCGATCCTGAGGCCGCACTGGCCTCACCTGGGGAGTAAGGGAATCACTCATCGAGTGAGCCCCATTCGATGTCACTAATGGCGACGCTGTCTGATTCCGACCAAGAGAGGCTCTGGATCTTTCCCACCGCCATGAGGTCTGATTCAGCGAGACGCAAGCGCGCGGGTGCACTCAGGGTCGCCCTGAGAATGGGCATTTTTTGTGCAACCTGCTGGTCTGTCTTGGAGCGTCGGATTGTAATCAGCGCCTCACTGGCCAAGGAGAGGAGGCCGTGGTGCTCCTCGTTGGGGGAGGCGGGCAGCTCGTCCACGCTCGGCCAGGAGGATGTGTGCACGCTGCCCTCATGGGTCCAGGACCAGACCTCTTCCGTGGCGAAGGGGATTACCGGTGCGAACAGGCGGACGAGAGCGTCGATGGCCAGTCGTAAAGCAGTGACCGCACTGGTTCGATCGGCTCCCTCGCCGGTGTAGGCGCGATCTTTGACCAGTTCCAGATAGTCGTCGGTAAAAGTCCAGAAGAAGCTTTCCGCGAGCTCGAGCGCTCGGGCGTGGTCATAGGCGTCATAGGCTGCCGTGGCCTCGGTAATCACGCGGCCCAGCTCGTTCGCCATGTCGAGGTCGAGCGGGTGCGTCACCTCACCGGGTGAGCTTTCAAAGCTATAGACAAACTTGGCGGCGTTCAGAACCTTAATAGCGAGCCGACGACCAATTTTGATCTGTTTCGGGTTTTGCGGATCAAAAGCGGCGTCTGTCCCGAGGCGTGAGGAGGCAGCCCAGTAGCGCACGGCGTCGGAGCCGTGCTCGTCCAGCATCGATTGGGGTGTGACGACGTTCCCTTTCGATTTCGACATCTTCTTGCGATCAGGGTCGACAATGAATCCGGATATTCCGGCGTTTTTCCAGGGGATCGAGCCGTGCTCCAGCTCTGCGCGCAACATGGTCGAGAACAACCAGGTGCGAATGATGTCCTGTCCTTGCGAGCGTAGGTCGTAGGGGAATACCAGAGAGAAGAGTTCGTCGTCGCTTCCCCACCCTCCAGCGAGCTGCGGGGTCAAACTCGACGTCGCCCAGGTGTCCATAATGTCGAGCTCCCCGATAAACCCTCCTGGGGCTCCCCTCTGGTCTTCACTGAAGCCCGGAGGAGTATCACTCGAGGGGTCGACAGGGAGCTGGCCTATCTCTGGGGTGATGACCTCACCGTCGAGGGGGTTGCCGTGGTCATCCAGGGGATACCAGACGGGAATGGGAACTCCGAAGAATCTCTGACGGGAGATGAGCCAGTCACCGGAGAGCCCGTTGACCCAGTTGTCGTATCGGACCCGCATGAAATCGGGGTGAAAGGCAACTTCCTGGCCGCGGCTGATGAGGCGATCCCTGAGGTCATCGTCTCGCGCGCCGTTCTGGATATACCACTGGCGAGTGGTCACGATTTCGAGTGGTTTGTCACCTTTCTCGAAAAACTTCACCGGGTGCACCATGGGATCTGGCTCACCTTGCAGGTCGCCCGATTCCTTCAAGAGCTCGACGATGGCGGCTTTGGCACTAAAGACAGTCTTTCCCGCCAGCTGTGAATACGCCTCTGTGCCCGCCGGGGACTCAATCCAGGCCGGTGTTTCGGCGAGGACGCGCCCGTCTTTGCCGAGGATGGGACGCGTCTCGAGAGACAGCTCACGCCACCAGATGACGTCGGTAACGTCACCAAACGTACACACCATCGCAATTCCTGTGCCTTTGTCTTGCTGAGCCAGGTGGTGGGCGACAATCGGAACCTCGACACCGAACAGCGGCGAGGTGACGGTCTTGCCAAAGAGTGGTTGGTAGCGCTCGTCATCGGGATGAGCAACGAGAGCCACACAGGCGGGGATGAGTTCTGGGCGGGTGGTGACGATGGTCACATCGTTGATGCCGACACCGTGGAAGGTCACCTTGTGGTACGCGGAGGGTTGTTCGCGATCCTCCAGTTCGGCTTGGGCGACCGCGGTCCGGAAGGTGATGTCCCAAAGAGTAGGGGCGTCCGCTCGGTACGCCTCACCGCGCTCCAGGTTTTTGAGAAAGGCAGACTGGGCAACTCGTTGAGAATTGTCATCGATCGTTCGATACGTCAGTGACCAGTCGACACTGAGGCCGAGGGTTCGCCACAGGTCCTCGAACTGTTTTTCATCCTCGACCGTGAGCTTTTCGCATAGCTCGATGAAGTTTCGTCGACTCACGGGAACCTGATCCCCGGGTTTGGACCCATCCTTCGTGGCTCCTGCCTCCAGAGGTGGCACAAAATCTGTGTCGTAGGGGAGTGATGGGTCACACCGCACGCCGTAATAGTTTTGGACCCGGCGTTCAGTCGGAAGACCATTGTCATCCCAGCCCATGGGGTAAAAGATCTCTTTACCCCGCATACGGTGATACCGCGCTTGCAGGTCCATGTGGGTGTAGCTAAAGACGTGTCCGATGTGGAGGCTTCCCGATGCCGTTGGAGGAGGAGTGTCCACGGCAAAGAGGTGCTCTTTTCCGCGCTCTAGAGCGGATGCTCGGTTGAAGCGATAGGTGCCTTCAGCGTCCCAGCGGGTGCCCCAGGTTTCTTCGAGCCCTTCGAGAGCCGGTTTGTCGGGGATAGATCCGCTCATGGGCACCTTCTTCGCTATAGGCGGCACCGCGTCCACTGTGCCTTGGTATGTGCTCCCATGCTACAAAAAAATGGGGTTCTGGGTTTCTTCGTACAACCCAGAACCCCATATTCGAGTACCTACTGACTCGACCTCGCATACGCGGGTTCCGCGCGGCGAAGCGCCATACGTCCGGCCTGAAGGGTGGCCAGAAGCGTAATGATCGAGAGCCCTGCGAGAACCACCGCGGGGTGCCACCAGGCATTGCCTGTGGCCTCGCCGATGGTGAGCGTGACGGCGGGCACGAAGCCGGAGACAACTGCCGCAATCGAGTAGGCGAAGCCCAGTGCTGAGTAGCGATAGCGCTCATCAAAGAGGTCGCTGTAGACCCCACCGAGGGCGGCCCAACTCATGGTGGGAAGGATTCCACCGATGAGCATCATGGCAACCAGGACACCAAAGTTCGCAAACTGCAGGAAATAGTAGATCGGGAACGCCACGAGGAGTGTTCCTAATGCTCCCCAGGCGACGACGCTGGAGGATCCGATGCGCATCGCCCACGCCCCGAAGAGGGGAATGGTGATCAGCTGCAAGAGCCCACCGATGGTGGTCGCGATGAGCAACTCGTAGTAGGCGAAGCCCAACTGAACTACCCCGTAGTTGATGGTGTAGGTGTTCATCAGGGAGTAGGAACCAATTCCTAGCAGCGCAACACCCACGGCGATGAAAATCGCGAAGGGCTGTTGGGCGAGGAGCGTGAAGAAAGGAACCTTGGGGCGACGCTCACGCTTCACCACGTCCTCGAACACGGGAGTCTCAGTGATCGCGAGTCGCAAGTAGAGAGACACCAGGAGAAGAGGAATTGCCGTCCAGAACGGGATTCTCCACGCCCACTCCACGATTTCGTCGGTCGTCAGAGCAAGGGTCAACCAGATGAAGGCTGTGGCGGAGAGGATCGAGCCGATCGGGGAGCCCAGCTGCGGCATGGCGGCCGCGAAGGCTCGCTTTGCCCCCGATTCGTGCTCGGTGGCGACGAGGACAGCTCCACCCCACTCGCCTCCCAGCGAGATTCCCTGCAGGAGACGAAGAATGACGAGGATTGCAGCGCCGAACCATCCGGCTTGGTCGTAGGTCGGGAGGACACCGATGAGCCCGGTGGCCACACCCATCAAGGTGACGGTCACGATGAGGGTTTTTCGTCGACCGATTCGATCACCGATGTGACCGAACACGATGGCGCCCACTGGCCTGATGATGAAGGCCAGCGCAATAGAGAGGAAAGCAGCCAAGGTTCCTCCGAACCCACCGAGTGGGTCAAAGAACAGTGGGCCGACAAAGAACGCTGCAAAGTAGGCGTAGATGTAGAAGTCGTAGGACTCGAGGGATGTCCCCACCAGGGACGCCCATCGGGCTTTCCTCGCCATCGCCGGATCGGTCTGAATCATGCGTCTCCTCCTGGAAAGTCGCTAGAGTGTGAATTATTAGACTAAGTGCAAAAAATAGTTACTACTTCAACTATAGGGGACACCATGACCGGCAAAGACCGCGGTCGACCACAAATCGTGTCGCTCGCCGCCCTCGAGGATGCCGCCGGGGAGCTCTTTCTGGAGCAGGGCTACCGCGAAACCAGCATTGATGACATCGCTCAGCGTGCGGGTATCTCCCGCGCAAGTTTTTTCAACCACTGCGCCACAAAATCCGATGTTCTCTGGGTTGATGCTGATACAGCTCTAGACACCCTGGAGATGAAGCTCCGAAATGGTGTGACCCTTGGAGAGGCGCTCCAGGTGGTCGCCGCTTCACACCCCGACGACAGAATTCCGCTGGTCGCGACCCAAGCTGAGGCGATGGGGCTCGGTCCAGCGCTTGCCGAGAGTGCTGGCGTGCGCGTTGCCAGGCTCCAGGCCGCGGTTGCCAGCGCCGGAGTAGACCCTGGAGACGCGTGGCTTGTGACCGGGGCACTGATCGGTGTGGCACAACAGTGGGCCACGGGAACCTCACCCCGCACTCCTCTTACTGACCTCCTGAAGGAGCGGCTGACGTCACTTCAATCGATTGTTGGCTCGAAGACACGGGCAACCCTGTTCTAGACTGTGGGGCAGAGCGTTGAACCGGCTATCACCGGTGAGCTACCGGAAGAACAGAATCGTGGATTCCCAGTAGAACCGGTCGGGTTGGCCCGTTATCGCCTGACATGAAGTGGCTTGAGCGATGCTCAAGCAAACGAGGTGGTACCGCGCGTGAGTTCTCATGCGTCCTCGTAGCTGTTCCCACCCGTGTCAGAGAGATGAAACCCCATGGCTTTCCCCCGTCACCTTCCCGGATCTTCTGTGGATCCCAGCCCGAGCTTTCCCGCCATCGAGCACCGAGTGTTGGCTGACTGGAAGGCGGGGGACACCTTCCAGAAGTCGGTTCGTCAGCGCGAGGGCTGTGATGAGTGGGTCTTCTACGACGGGCCTCCCTTTGCCAACGGTCTTCCCCACTATGGCCACCTCTTGACCGGCTACGCCAAAGATGTGTTCCCACGTTTTCACACGATGCGAGGCAAGCAGGTTCATCGTCGTTTCGGTTGGGATACCCACGGTCTGCCCGCAGAGCTCGAAGCGGAGCGTCAATTAGGAATCACCGACAAGAGCCAAATCGAGGACATGGGTATTGGAGCCTTCAATCAGGCTGCCCGGGAGTCCGTACTGCGCTACACCGCGGAGTGGCAAGACTATGTGACGCGCCAAGCCCGATGGGTGGATTTCGACAACGACTACAAGACGTTGGATATCACCTTCATGGAGAGCGTTATCTGGGCCTTCAAGCAGCTCTATGACAAAGGGCTTGCTTACGAGGGCTATCGCGTATTGCCTTATTGCTGGCGGGACCAAACACCGCTGAGTAACCATGAACTTCGGATGGATGACGACGTCTACAAACCGCGGCAAGATCAATCCGTCACCGTCACGTTCCCGCTGCACGGGGACAAGGCCGAGGCTGCTGGTCTGGGCGGAGTGCTCGCCCTGGCGTGGACGACAACACCGTGGACCCTTCCCACCAACCAGGCTCTGGCGGTGGGACCCGACATCAGTTATGCCCTGGTGCCTGCCGGACCCGATGCTGCCCATCCCGGCGCCACCTATCTTCTGGCCGAGGACACCATCCAGAACTATCGCAAAGAATTGGGCTACCCCGAGGTTGCCGATGCCTTGGCCGCAATCAGCAGGACACTGAAAGGCTCCGAACTCGGCGGCATCGAGTACGAACGCGTCTTTGATTACTACGCAGATCGGGAAACCTGGGGTCTCGAGAACGCCTGGCAGATTTTGATTGCAGACTATGTCGCCACAGGGGAGGGAACGGGAATCGTTCACCAGGCCCCCGCCTACGGTGAGGACGACCAGGAGACCTGTGCTGAGGCAGGAATACCCGTCATCATCTCGGTCGATGATGCCGGTCGATTCCTTGACACCGTCACTGACGTGGCGGGGATGCAGGTGTTCGAGGCCAACAAGACACTCACGGGGCTTCTGCGCCAGAGTGGTCGTCTCTTTGCCGAGCGCTCGTACGACCACTCGTACCCGCACTGCTGGCGGTGTCGCACACCGCTGATCTACAAGGCGGTCTCCAGCTGGTTTGTCCGCGTGACCGAGATTCGAGACCGGATGGTGGAGCTCAACCAGGACATCAACTGGGTTCCCGCAAACGTCAAAGACGGCCAGTTTGGGAAATGGCTCTCGAACGCCAGGGATTGGTCGATTTCGAGAAACCGCTACTGGGGCTCTCCGATTCCGGTGTGGAAAAGTGACAACCCTGAATTCCCGCGAGTCGATGTGTATGGATCCCTGGAAGAGCTCGAGCGCGATTTCGGGGTGAAACCCGATGACCTGCACCGCCCAGCTATTGATGAGCTAGTTCGGCCTAACCCCGATGACCCGAGTGGTCAGTCAATGATGCGTCGGATTCCTGATGTGCTCGATGTGTGGTTTGACTCGGGCTCCATGCCCTTTGCCCAGGTGCACTACCCCTTCGAAAACCACGACTGGTTTGATTCGCATAATCCCGCGGATTTCATCGTTGAGTACATCGGGCAAACCCGTGGTTGGTTTTACACCATGCACGTGCTGGCCACTGCACTTTTCGACCGGCCCGCGTTCCAGCAGGTGATCTCACACGGCATCGTCTTGGGCTCAGATGGCCAGAAAATGTCGAAGAGTTTGCGCAACTACCCCGATGTGTCCGAGGTTTTTGAGCGCGACGGGGCTGACGCCATGCGTTGGTTCCTAATGTCGAGTTCGGTCATCCGAGGCGGAAACCTCGTGGTCACCGAGGAGGGTATTCGCGAGGGTGTGCGCCAGTTCCTGTTGCCCTACTGGAGTACCTACTACTTCCTCAGTTTGTACATCGGCGACCACACACCGGTGTGGCGCACTGATTCACCCCACGTACTCGATCGATACATCCTGGCCAAAACTAAGAAGCTCATTGACGAGGTCACCCACGAGTTTGAGTCCCTCGATTCACCGATGGCGGCAGCAGCGCTGCGCGACTTCGCCGATGTGTTGACCAATTGGTATGTCCGGAGGAGTCGGGAGAGGTTCTGGGATGGTTCTGACACGGACGCTCTCGACACCCTCTACACCGTGCTCGAAACCCTGTCTCGACTCGCTGCACCACTCGCACCTCTGGTGACTGAGGACGTGTGGCGTGGTCTCACGGGCGAAGAAAGTGTTCACCTCACCGATTGGCCAGAGGCGTCCTCGTTCCCCGAGAACGACGAGCTGGTTGCGACCATGGACACAGTCCGCGACGTTGCCTCAGCGGGATTGGCTGTGCGAAAAGCTCATGGCCTTCGGGTTCGTCTGCCCCTCAACGCACTGACCATCGTGACCGACAATGCCGCTGGCGTGACGGAGTTCCTCGATATTTTGGCCGACGAACTCAACGTCAAGGAAGTTCTCACCAGGGAACTCGATGACCAGGTGGCCCAGGAGTTAGGAATCGGGAAAAAACTTCTGCCTCACGCCAGGGCGCTGGGTCCCCGAGTTGGAGCACAGGTCCAAAGCATCATCCAGGCGGCGAAAGCCGGCGACTGGTCGATGGACAACGGTGTTGTCACGGTGGCAGGAATTGCCCTCGAGGAGGGCGAATACTCGCTGGAGTTCACCTCGGAGGGTGAGGACACGGCCGTTCAGTTCCTCGACAACGGAGGCTTTGTGCTGCTTGATACCACGGTGACTCCCGAGTTAGCGGCCGAGGGATTAGCCCGAGATGCCATCCGAGCAATTCAGCAAGAGCGCAAGAACGCGGGCCTGGATGTGTCGGATCGTATTTCGACGACCGTCGAAGCGGACCCGGTCGCCATCGAAGCCCTTCGGGAGCATCAGGACATGGTGTGTGCGGAGACACTCTCGATAAGCCTTGAGCTCACAGAATTATCCGGAACTGAAGATGCGTTGCCGGTGGGAGAGAACTCTCACATTCGTGTGAAAGTCTCGAAGAGTGGCTGACTCTCCGGCAGAGGACCGTAGCGCAGCATCCGCTGTCGCTGAGGCCCTCTACGCTCGCATCGGCGAGGCAGCACCTCAGAGACGCCTGGAGGCCACCAGGCGAGCGGTCGAACTCTTGGGCGATCCGCAGCGGATGTATGGCGTTATTCACATTGCTGGAACCAACGGAAAGACTTCTACCGCGCGCATCACCGAGAGCCTGCTTCGGGCCCACGGTTTGAGGGTCGGGCTCATGACGTCGCCCCACCTACACCGACTCAACGAGCGCATCATGATTGACGGTGAACCCATCGCCGACCGAAAGCTCGCCGATAATTGGGCTGATGTGGAGCCGGTTCTCCAGATGGTGGATGCCGAGCTACTGGCCAACTCTGAACCTGCGCTGAGCTTTTATGAAGCGCTGACGGTGCTGACCTTTGCGTGCTTTGCCGATGCTCCCGTTGACGTTGCGGTCATCGAGGTGGGGATGGGCGGCGAATGGGATGCCACCAACGTCGTGGTCGCCGACGTTGCGGTGCTCACTCCCATCGCGATGGATCACGCCGAGTTTTTGGGTGAGACCATCCGAGAGATTGCGCGCACCAAAGCGGGCATTATCAAACCCGCCTCACGAGTGGTGAGTGCTCACCAAAGCGACGACGCTATGGAGGAAATTCTCCGGGCCACCGAGCTCTCCGAAGCAACCTTGCGGGTTTTAGGGCGCGATTTCTACCTGATGAGTGTGGAGCAAGCTGTCGGGGGTCAAGTCCTCTCGGTGTCAGGGATTGCTGGGGAATATCGCAGTCTCACTCTGCCGCTGTTTGGCGAGCATCAAGCAGACAATGCAGCTGTCGCGATTGCGGCCGTCGAATCGTTTCTCGGTAACGGGGAAACCCCTTTGGGGTCCGAGGTTGTCGAGGATGGGATTTTGCTCTCCTCCAGTCCAGGACGCCTCCAGGTCATCGACTACCAGCCCACGGTGATAATCGATGCCGCCCATAACCCCCACGGAGCGGAGGCTCTATGCCGGGCACTGATGGGGTCTTTTGCTTTCCCGCGGTTGGTCTGCGTCGTCGGAATCCTTCAAGAAAAAGATGTGATCGGAATCATTGAGGCTCTCGATCCGGTGGTGGACCACTTTGTGGTGACCCAATCACAGTCCGACAGAGCGATTTCCGTTTCCGATTTAGCCGATGCGGTGTCCGCAATTGCTGGTCCCGACCGGGTCGACTCTCGAGCGAATGTGGAGAGCGCACTCGAGAGAGCGAAGGAAATTTCCGGCGTGGACGGAGGAGTCATTATCACGGGTTCGATCACGCTCATTGGTGAGGTTCGAGGGGGAATCGAGGGTGGCTAAACGAGAGAAGACAGCGACAGAGTCCCTGCTACAGATAGCGCTGGGGCTGGAAATCATCGTGGTGTTCTTTGGCGCCTTGGCGCTCAATGGGCTCCGCCTCTATAGCGGGCCGGTCGTTCTCATCGGGTCAATCGTCACCGTGCTGGTTCTCCTGGTCCTCTATCGGGCGGTTCAGTATCGGTGGGGACAACTGCTGGGACATGTGGTTCAAGTGGCGCTGTTGGCCAGTTTCGGGTGGGACGTTGCGATTGGGTTGTCGTTTGCCGTGGTGGTCGCATTCTGGGTGTTTGGCGCCATTCGTGGTCCGATGCTCGATAGGAATAAGCCAGAGTCCAGCCAGTAGGCTCGAGTTCAGACGTTCTTGAAGGAGTAAGCACATGTCCGCACCCCAGGAAACCTTGGTCCTTATCAAGCCCGATGGTGTTGCGAGGAACCTGACCGGAGAGATTCTCTCCCGTATCGAGTCCAAGGGATATCAGTTGGTGGACATTCGCATGGTGCAACCCGATCGCGATGTGCTTCGGGCGCACTATGCCGAGCACGAAGGCAAACCCTTTTACGACCCTCTCGTGACGTTCATGGAGTCCGGACCGGTTGTTGCAATCCGGGTAGCCGGGCATCGAGTTATTGAGGGAATCCGTTCACTGTGTGGTGCGACGGATCCGACTCAGGCCGCTCCCGGAACAATTCGTGGAGATCTCGGTCGAGATTGGGGTCTCGCGGTCCAGCAGAACCTCATTCACGCGAGCGATTCCCCGGAAACGGCAGAGCGCGAGCTCGCGCTCTGGTTTCCGTCTTAGAGGGAGAACAGCAAAGGGAACTGGATCATGATCGACAGTCCGATGACGGCGTAGTTGATCACCATAAGTATCCAGCTATAGGGCAACCACTGGGCTCCGAGCTTTTTCAACCGTGGCGATGAGCCGAGCATTCCCTGTTTGAGCGCCCACGGGAGGTAGAGCCACCACACAATGATGTGAATCGCCCAGACCACCATGCAGTAGAGGCAGAGGAACCCGATGACGAACACTGCTTGGTAGAACATCCACATCAGCCAGCTGTATGCGAAGAACAAACCCAGAGTGGTCAGGACCCAGAATCCTCGCTTGAACGTGGATCCCGAGAGCATGGCCGCTCCGATGACCGCGACGACTGCATATCCACCGATGCCAAAGAGCTGGTTGGGGGTGTCAAAAAATAGGGTGGCTTGCCAGCTCTGCATGACATTTCCGCAGGAAAAGAACGGGTTGATGTCGCAACTGGGCTTCTCTCCTGTGAGGGCCAGCTGATAGCCCTCGCGGGCCAGAGTTATGGAGGCGAGCCAGGCGCCCAGGCCACTGAGCATCAGGAAAAGACCCATGCCGGCTTGCCGTCGAGTGGGGTAGTTCACGAGCCGATTATGACAGCACCCCGTGAGAATTGGGTGACGGTGTGCGATACTGGTGAGGGCGCCATCGCCAGAGACGGCGAAGAGCGGCCGCAAGATTTCTCGGATAACCATCCGAATAAGGGGAAAACCCCGAAACCCTAGTTTTTTCAATGCGCCATTGTGCGCATTGCCAAAGCGCAATGTATTCCCAGCCATTGGAGCCAGGGAATCTGTGAGGAGTACACCAGCAATGGTGACACGCAAAAAAGAAGACGAGAACGAGCCGAAAAAGAAGTCGGTTCCAGCCAAAAAAGCCCCTGTGGCGAAGGCTGCTGCCAAGCCTGCGAAGAAGGCTACCGCGACGAAGAAGCCTGCGAAGACAGCGGGGCGCTCCTCGGCCAAGACAGACAAACCCGTTGCACCCACGACAACGTCGTTGGTGTTTCAAGCGCCCGATCCGGGCTTGTTTCCCGCGTGGACACCAGGTTCTGACTCCGGTGAGGGTGACAAGGTCGTCCGTCGACGCTCGAGGGCCAACCGCAAGCCCGCTTCGGACGAGAAGAAGACGTCGGAGTCAACGGACTCGGGTCAGCCCCAAAAAGTGCGGGGTTCCACTCGCTTGGAGGCTAAGCGTCAGCGTCGCCGTGATGGACGAGAAGGAAGTCGTCGACGAGGCACAGTAACCGAGACCGAGTTCCTCGCTCGTAGAGAAAGCGTCGACCGGGTCATGGTGGTTCGGGAGAGTACGGATCGCACCCAGATTGCTGTTCTTGAAGACAATGTCGTTGTTGAGCATTACGTTGCTCGGTCTGAAGAGTCCAGCCTTATTGGAAACGTCTATCTCGGGCGAGTCCAGAACGTTTTGCCCAGCATGGAAGCGGCCTTCGTGGACATTGGTCGCGGCCGAAATGCGGTGTTGTATTCCGGCGAAGTCGACTGGGATGCGGCCGCAGAGGGTGGCGCAACAGGTCCGCGTCGCATCGAATTAGCCCTCAAGACCGGTGACACCGTGTTGGTCCAAGTGACCAAAGACCCGGTGGGACACAAGGGGGCGAGACTCACCAGCCAAATCAGCTTGCCTGGTCGATACCTCGTTTTCGTTCCCGGTGGCGCCATGAATGGAATCTCGAGAAAGCTGCCGGATAAGGAACGGGCGCGCCTGAAGGCGATTTTGAAGCAGGTGCTTCCGGAAAGCGCGGGAGTCATTGTCCGAACCGCAGCCGAGGGTGCGACCGAGGAGCAGCTGACCAACGACGTCGAGCGACTTCAGAAGCAATGGCAGGACATTTCTGCTCAGGCTGAGAAGGCTCAAGCACCAGCCCTGCTGCACTCCGAACCCGATTTGCTCGTCAAAATCATTCGGGACGTCTTCAACGAGGACTTTCAGAAGATCGTCATCTCCGGATCTCACGCCGCCACAACGATCGAAAAGTACCTCTCCCAGGTCGCTCCCGACCTCATTTCCCGAATGGAGCACTACTCCGGCGATGCCGATCCGTTCGTCGAATACCGGGTGAATGAGGGAATCGCGAAAGCGCTCGATCGGAAGGTGTGGCTGCCCAGTGGTGGGTCCTTGGTTATCGACCGAACCGAAGCGATGACCGTTGTCGACGTGAACACAGGGAAATTTGTGGGCTCAGGGGGAAACCTGGAGGAGACCGTCACCAAGAACAACCTGGAAGCGGCCGAAGAGATTGTGCGTCAGCTGCGTTTGCGCGACATCGGGGGAATCATCGTCGTGGACTTCATCGACATGGTCCTCGAGTCGAATCGTGATCTCGTGCTGCAGAGACTGATGGAGTGCTTGGGCAGAGATCGCACGAAGCACCAGGTCGCTGAGGTTACGAGTTTGGGACTTGTCCAGATGACCAGGAAGAAGCTCGGTTTGGGTCTGTTAGAGACCTTCAGTGAGACCTGCGAGGTCTGCCAGGGTCGAGGCCTTGTGGTGCATCACGAGCCGGTGTCGAAATCGCGCTCCGAGAATGCTCCCGCGAAGAAGCGCAAGTCTTCGGGAACGTCTCAGCCCTCCGTAGCGCCACATCAAATCACTGATGATGCCAGGAATGCCATCGCCCAAATTGCGAAGAGCACCGTGGGTCAGGCACCTGCGTCACCTCAAGAAGAAGAGTCAGCACTCAAGTCTGGACGAGGAGGAAAGAAACCCAGCGCGAAGAAGCCAGAGATACTGGACTCAGTATTGGCCGCACTTCCGGAGCCACCGGCACCCGGAACGTCCAAGCGTCGGCGTCGCGCCACCAGCGGCTAGCAGTTCCCGGTCGGTGCACCACGTTTCGCGCGAAGACCCGTGATTCTGTGGTTGCCCAGTGCTGTGTGATGGTCTATTCTTGACCCTTGGTGCTGATTTCATGTTGGTCACCCAGCACCCTCAATTCTCAGTAGCAAGGCAGGTTGTCATCGTGGTTTACGCGGTTGTGCGCGCAGGTGGGCGCCAAGAAAAAGTTGAAGTCGGTTCCATCATCACTGTGGACCGGCTCTCCGCCGACGCCAAGAAGTCGGTGACTCTTGCTCCGGTTCTCTATGTCGATGGAGACAAGGTCACCCACGACAAGAAGGAACTTGCAAAAATCACCGTGAGCGCGGAGGTCATCGGAGACCTTCGTGGCCCCAAGATTGTTATCCAGAAATACAAGAACAAGACCGGCTACAAGGCTCGTCAAGGTTTCCGTTCAGACCTGACGAAGCTCAAAGTCACCGGCATCACCAAGAAGTAAAGGGCTAGCTCATGGCACACAAAAAGGGAGCATCCTCGACTCGTAACGGTCGCGATTCCAACCCCCAGTACTTGGGTGTGAAGCGTTTCGGTGGCCAGGTCGTCAAGGCTGGCGAAATCATCGTCCGCCAGCGTGGGACCCACTTTCACCCCGGCGCCAACGTGGGCCGTGGCAACGATGACACCCTGTTCGCCCTCGCAGCAGGTGAAGTGAAGTTTGGAAACAAGGGTGGCCGCAAAGTTGTCGCCGTGGTTGACTCCGCCACCTAAGATTTTTTCACGTAGTGCGAGGGCGAGCTTCGGCTCGCCCTTTGCGCTTAGTGGCCCGATGACAGGAAGGTGACTGATGACAACGTTCGTTGACCGCGTTGTGTTACACCTGTCTGCTGGTCATGGTGGACACGGCTGTGTATCGGTGCATCGCGAAAAATTCAAGCCCCTGGGTGGGCCCGATGGGGGCAATGGCGGTAACGGGGGAGACATCATTCTGGTGGCTGATCCCCAAGTCACCACGTTGTTGGATTACCATCACCGACCCCACCGCTCGAGCGGAAACGGCTCCCCCGGTCAAGGCGACTCCAAACACGGTAAGAGCGCTCCCGATGTCGCGCTCCCAGTCCCTGTGGGGACCGTGGTCAGAGATGATGCGGGCGAAGTGTTGGTGGATCTCGATCGTCCCGGAATGAGCATTGTGGTGGCCTCTGGAGGTCGAGGCGGTCTCGGAAACGAAGCGTTAGCCAGTAAAGCGAGAAAGGCCCCCGGTTTTGCCCTCTTGGGTACCCACGGTTTCGAAGGTGATATTCACCTGGAGCTCAAAGTGGTGGCCGATGTGGCGCTCGTGGGTTTCCCGAGCGCCGGAAAATCAAGCCTGATTGCAGCGGTGTCGAAAGCCACACCGAAGATTGCGGATTATCCCTTTACGACTCTTCACCCTAATCTCGGCGTGGTCGATGTGGAGGGGGTCCGATTCACGGTCGCGGATGTTCCCGGTCTTATTCCGGGTGCGAGCCAAGGCAAAGGGCTGGGGCTCGAGTTTTTGCGCCATGTCGAGCGATGCAGTGTTCTGGTGCACGTTCTGGACTGCGCCACCCTCGAACCGGGGCGTGATCCAGTGTCCGATCTCGACGCGCTTCTGACCGAACTCCAGAACTACCCGCTCGAGGAAGACCAAGTTCCTCTCGCCGAGCGGCCCCAGGTTGTCGTCCTCAATAAAGTGGACGTCCCTGAAGCTAAAGATCTTGCTGACTTCGTCACACCTGAGTTGGAGGAGAGGGGCTATCGGGTGTTCCCGCTGAGTACAGTCACACGAGAGGGTCTCGAGGGTTTCTTGTATGCGCTGGGGGAGATGGTGAGTGAGCACCGACATAGCGTCATGGAGGCTCAAGCCCAGCCACCTCGGATTGTGGTGAGGCCGCAGGCAGTGAACGAGGCGCCCTTCACCGTGGTGGTCGAGGGCGGCAGCGATGGTCCGCTCTATCGAATTCTGGGCGAAAAGCCCCAGCGCTGGGTGGAACAAACCGACTTTGCGAACGATGAAGCAGTAGGTTTTCTCGCCGATCGTTTGATGAAAATAGGGATCGACGAAGAACTTTTCAACGCTGGTGCAACACCCGGCGCAACCGTCATGATTGGACCGGGAAAAGGTCAGGTTTTTGATTGGGAGCCCACCCTCTCGAGCGCTGCAGAATTGATGGCAGCTCCCCGCGGGACAGATCCCCGACTGGAAGAAAACACCCGCGCCACCCGAGCGCAACGCAAGAAGAGTTACCACGAGCGAATGGACGCGAAGGCCAGAGCCCGTGCAGAGTTAGAGGAAGAAAAGAAAGCAGGTTTTTTCTCTGATGATGACTAGAGAAACCGCTCACACCGCCTCCCGTGTGGTCATCAAAGTGGGCTCCTCATCAATTAGTGGCGAGAGAGAACACCAGGTGCCAGGGCTCGTCGACGCGCTTGCCGCCTGGCATGCAGCCGGATCAGAGGTCATCCTTGTGTCGTCTGGTGCCATCGCCATCGGGGCACCCTTCCTGAAGCTTTCAGACCGCCCCCAGGACCTCGCCACTCAACAGGCTGCAGCTGCTGTAGGCCAAAACCTTCTCATGGGGAGATATCAGGCGCTTTTCGAGAAGTATTCGATTATCACGGGGCAGGTGTTGCTCACAGTGGGCGACATGGAGAACGGAACCCACCGCACCAATGCACTGCGCACCATTGAGCGCTTGCTGGGTCTCGGAATCATCCCGATTGTGAACGAGAACGACACCGTCGCTACTCAAGAAATCCGCTTCGGTGATAACGATCGTCTTGCAGCTCTGGTGAGCGAGCTTGTCGGGGCCGACCTGCTGGTGCTCTTGAGCGATGTGGACGCACTCTATTCGCACCCGCCGACTGATTCTCGAGCGCAGCGAATCGACGCAGTCACCTATGGAGACACCCTCGAGGGCGTTGAGCTTGGCGAAGCGCTCGTGAACAGCGTGGGAACGGGTGGGGCAGTGACAAAAGTGAGTGCTGCCAAAATGGCCACGGCCGCGGGCATTCCTACCCTGTTGAGCTCGACTGAATCACTGGGAGCTATCGTCGCGGGGGAACCTCTAGGTACCTGGTTCGAACCGGCCGACCTACACTAACTGTCATGACTCGAACTTCTCCCAGTGTTGCGTCAGGGCTCGTCAAGCGACTCGAGCGCTCGAAGGCGGCTGCGACAGAACTCACCCGCGCAACCTCGCTCATGCGCGATGCTGCGCTCCAGGAGATTCAGAAAACACTCGAGGCACATGTTGAGGACATCGTTGCTGCCAATGGTCAAGACCTTGAGCGGGGCGTAGTAGAAGGCATGGAACCAAGCCTCCAGGACCGTCTCCGACTCACCCCCGAGAGAGTGCAGGGGCTCATCGATTCGGTCGGAGTCATTCGCTCTCTCCCGGATCCTGTGGGCGATGTGATTCGGGGTATGACCCTGGCTAATGGTCTCCAGGTCACCCAAGTTCGTGTTCCCTTTGGAGTCGTAGGCGCGATCTATGAGGCCCGACCCAACGTCACCGTAGACATAGCGGCACTTGCCCTCAAGAGCGGCAATGTGGCGGTGTTGCGTGGTGGGTCAGCCGCTCTCGAGAGCAACAAGCTCCTGGTCTCTTTGATGCAAGACGCGCTCGTTGCTGCGGGTTTACCTGCTGATGCGCTGGCCACCGTGGATGATTTCGGTCGAGACGGTGCTGATGCGCTCATGAAAGGACGAGGCTATATCGACGTTCTCATCCCTCGAGGATCGGCTTCCCTGATTGAGACGGTGGTGACAGAGTCCACGGTTCCCGTCATCGAGACCGGCTCGGGAATTGTCCACATATTTGTGGACGCGAGCGCTTCCGGAGAGCAAGCGACCGAGATTATCCATAATGCGAAAGTTCAGCGCCCTAGCGTCTGTAATTCGGTCGAGACGGTGCTCGTTCATCGCGATGCGTTGGGACTTGTTCCTGACATCGCGAAGCGGTTGCTCGATTCTGGGGTCACACTGCACGCCGATGAAGCTATTCGCGAACTCGTTCCCGACGCGCTACCGGCCACCGATGACGATTGGGCCACCGAGTATTTATCTCTCGACATCGCGCTCAAGACAGTGGAGGATCTCGATGAGGCGCTGGATCACATTCGCACTTATTCCACGCATCACACGGAGTCGATTCTGACCTCCGACATGGACAACGCGGAGAGATTCGTAAAGGAAGTGGATTCTGCGGCGGTCATGGTGAACGCATCCACGCGTTTTACCGATGGTGGCGAGTTTGGATTTGGCGCCGAAGTAGGTATTTCGACCCAAAAACTGCACGCTCGTGGACCCATGGGCCTTCCCGAGCTCACGAGCACGAAGTGGATTGTGAGGGGACAGGGCCAGGTACGCCCGTAGATGTCAGGTTCTCCTGGCGTCGAACCGGTAGATTAGGGCTCACGTTGAGGTAACAAAGGAGCGCAGAGCAGATATGACCGACACCGTCCTTGCTTCAGGCGAAATTGTCAATGAGCTACCCTTCCCCGCGGAAGTATTTGGGATTGCTTTCTTGGTGGCGTTCTTTGCGCTGGGCTGGTTGACCTTTAGCTACCGCAACGTGGCCAATCGCCACCGTCACAAGACTCAGGGCTCCAGCGGGGCCTCCGCGCATCACTAGGACTTAATGTCTTCCCAGCGTCGCCCCCGTATTGGAATCATGGGTGGCACGTTCGACCCCATTCACCATGGCCACCTCGTGGCGGCCAGTGAAGCACAGGTGGCACTCGACCTCGACGAAGTGGTGTTCGTTCCCACCGGTAAGCCAGCGGACAAACCCGATGTCTCTGAGGCTGAACACCGGTACTTGATGACCGTGATTGCGACCGCATCAAACCCTCGCTTTCGGGTCAGCCGCGTGGATATTGATCGCCCCGGGTTCACCTACACGGTCGACACTCTTCGGGATATGCGCGCCCTGTTCGCCGACGCTGACTTGTTCTTCATCACAGGAGCCGACGCTATTGCGGCGGTGTTGTCATGGAAGGACGGCTCTGAGCTCACGTCGTTGGCTCACTTCGTGGGTGTGTCGAGACCAGGCCACGATTTGAGGGTCGATTCCCTCCCGAGCGAGCATGTGACAGTCTTGGAGGTGCCTGCCCTGGCAATCTCGTCCTCGGACTGCCGAGCTCGAGTAGCCCAGGGAAACTCCGTGTGGTACCTCGTTCCTGACGGAGTAGTGCAGTACATCGCTAAACACCGCCTTTATCGGGACTCCACGTGACAGATTTTCCACCGCCCCAGCCGATGACGAGACGGGAGAGGCGCGAGCTCGAAAAGCGCGGCCTCCTCCCTGATGTCGCTGCGAGTGTCCCGGTAGAGCAGCCGGCGCCTGAAGCACAAGAATCAGACGCTGGTCCGCCCGATTCTCACGAGCCAGAGCCCACTGTTCCTGCTGCAACACCAGCTCAGCCGATGACCAGACGCGAGCGGAGGATGTTGGAGGAAACCGGGGTTATTCCCATCCCTCCGGAGTACCAACAGCCCGCGGAGAGCTCGGTGCTCGAAGAAACCTCTCTGGTGGAGGTAACGGAGTCGACGCCACCAGAGCCCGCGCCAGCGCCGGCTGAGCCACTTCCTCCAGTTTTTGGACCCCCGGTAACGAGCACACCCCCCGAACAGCCAAGTCCCGTCGTCGAGAATCCCGAACCGAGTTCTGGAGGGGATACGCCTCCTCCTGACTCCACGTCGCCGAGTCGAGTAGTCGGAGATGTCTCGATGGCGACGAGTTCACTCATCCTCCCCACCACACCCACTATCGATATGTCCGGGCCGATCGGGGACACCGGAGAGGTCATTGTGACCGGCCAAATAACCTTGCCTCATCGTTTGGCTGAGACCGGCAGCATCCCCGCGATGGTCGAGGATACAGACGACGATGAGCATTTTGATGCCTATGTCACCGGCGAAATCGCCGCCATGTCGCAGCCCATTCGAGCGTCCAAAGCCGTGTCCGGCCAGGGCGATGACACCGACATTTTGCTTGTCCGGCGGGTCCGCTGGGGCACAGCCGCCATTCTCACCGCGACAGGGGCCGCCGTCTTAGGCCTCGGGGCCGTGGTTCTTCTGGTAATCGCTCTCCTCACCGACACGCTGGTCTAAGTGGCGGAGACAGGAGTCTGATGGCTGCGAGCGATACCGCCTCGCATCGTGCGGTTCTGGCTGCCACTGCCGCCAGCGATAAGTTGGCCACCGATCTCGTCGCTCTTGACGTATCCGATCAGATTGCTCTAACCGATGTTTTCCTCATCTGTAGCGGTCGTAATGAGCGCATGGTTCAAGCCATCGCTGATGAAGTGGAAGAACGGCTCCTGGAGGATGGGGCCAAACGTTTGCGCCAAGAGGGTCGCGCCGATGGCCGTTGGATTTTGCTGGATTTCGGCGACATTGTCGTCCACGTTTTTCACGAAGAAGAACGGTTGTTTTATCAATTGGAGCGGCTCTGGCGCGACTGTCCACTCATCTCTCTTCCGGCCGAGCTCCTCAACGGCGGTGACGCAAATACCCAGGAGGGCCTGTAGTAGGCTTGCCTTTGCTTTCAACCAACGGGCCTGTGGCGCAGCTGGTAGCGCACCTGCATGGCATGCAGGGGGTCAGGGGTTCGAGTCCCCTCAGGTCCACTCGATGGAGGAGGCAATCGCGTGACACTCGATCCTCTCGCTAAGCGCCAGGACTATGGTTCTCTGTCTTTGGAAGAAGGCTCCCTCCTGGCGAATCCCCTCGAGCAGCTCTCCGCTTGGGTCACCGAAGCGGATGAGGCTGAAATCTATGAGCCAAACGCTATGGTTCTCTCGACCATCGACCCCGACGGAGAGCCCTCGTCGCGGACCGTTCTCCTGCGCGGGATTGATGAGCACGGGCTCTATTTCTATACGGACTATGGTTCACGAAAAGGCCTCGCGCTCCTGGCTAACCCCTCAGTTTCGGTGGTGTTCCCGTGGTATCGGCAACACCGACAGGTCCTGCTCTTTGGGCATGCGACCCCTACAGACCCCGACGTGTCGGACGCGTATTTTCAGACCCGCCCCAGGGGCTCCCAAATTGGGGCCTGGTCGAGTGAACAATCCAGACCCATTGAGTCTCGCGCTGCGCTGGAGGCGAAGGTGAGAGAAATGGAGGCTCGCTTTGAGGGTGAAGAGTCGGTACCTCGTCCTGAGTCATGGGGAGGTTTTCTCATCGAGCCTCAGCGAATCGAGTTTTGGGCGGGGCGAACGTCGAGGCTGCACGATCGGATTTCTTTCGAAAGGGAAGCCGAAGGTTGGTCGACAACGCGACTCCAACCGTAGGGAATATTTCGACCAGCACTCTCGTTGCCTCTGTTGTCGACCAGGTTCAGCTGGTACGTTCAGCGCACACGCGGTGAGGAGATTTAGACATGAGTGACGTCCATTTCGGTTTAGGAACCTTTGGGGATGTAACCCATGGTCCTAACGGTGTTCCCCTTCCTTACGCCGATGTGATTCGCAACGTGGTTGCCGAGGCGGTGCGGGCTGAAGAGGTCGGTGTTGACGCCATCATTCTGGGTGAGCATCACCGGGATGACTTCGCCATTTCCACACCCGAGACCATCCTCGCCGGCATCGCCACCAAGACATCTCGGATTCTTCTCAGTTCCGGTGTGACGGTGTTGTCTTCTGACGATCCAATTCGTGTTTTTCAACGCTTCGCGACACTCGATGCGCTCTCGGAGGGGCGCGCTGAGGTCATCGTGGGCCGTGGTTCCTTCACGGAATCTTTCCCACTCTTTGGCTACAAGCTGGAGGACTACCAGGTCCTTTTTGAGGAGAAACTCAACCTGTTTTCCGAATTACTCAAAGAAACTCCGGTGACCTGGTCGGGAACAACAAGGCCTCCGTTGTCTGACCAGGAGGTGTATCCGAAATCCCATTCGGGGAACATTCGAACCTGGGTCGGTGTGGGGGGAAGCCCAGAGTCTGTGGTGCGGGCAGCCGGTTATGGTCTACCGCTGATGCTCGCCATCATTGGGGGAGCTCCTGAGAGGTTTGCGCCCTACGTCGACCTCTACCACCGAGCACTCGACCAGCTGGGCAAGCCCGCGCAGCCCATTGGCGTCCATTCTCCCGGTCACATCGCTAAGACTGATGAGCAAGCCATCGAAGAGTTGTGGCCGCACTATGAGGCGTCATTTGGTCGGATCGGGCGTGAGCGCGGGTGGGCGCCCATGACTCACGAGCACTACCTCAACGAGGTTCATCACGGAGCTCTTTTTGTGGGATCTCCCGAGACTGTGGCAAGAAAGATTGCCCGAGCGGTGTCAGCGCTGGGAATAGCCCGTTTTGACCTCAAGTATGCGACGGGGCCGATGGCTCACGAGACGCTCCTGGAGAGCATTGAGCTCTATGGAACGCAGGTCATACCGATGGTTCGCGACATGCTCGCCAGCGGCGTGGCCGCTAGCGAGGCTGCCGCGCACTAGTTAATAACGGGGATGCCGCTGTAGTTGCTCGCTTGTTCGACGCTTCCGCCGTTAATCATGTTGGTGAAGCCCATGTTGGTCATCTGCGAGATGGCCTGTCCGGAGCGATTCCCTGAGCGGCAGTAAATGAAGTACTCCTGGTTCGGGTCAAGCTGACTCACCTGAGCTGCAAAGTCAGGGGACTGAACATCGATATTGAGCGCACCCTCGAGGTGCCCACTAGCGAATTCGCCGGGTGTACGGACGTCGATAATCACGGTTCCCTCTGCCAAGCCCACGGGTTCGGATGCTGTTGAGCATGCGGCAACCCCCAGGGTAACGCCAAAGACAAGAAGAATGGCGGTCAAGATTTTCTTCACGAGAGACCTTTCTGGCTGATCGATGATGAGAGTCAGTATATCAAATACCCCCCGGGGTATAAAACACCTGGAATCACAGATTTTTGCGCCAAGTTATGCACAGTCAACGACCCAGAGCGGGAACGGTTTTCCACAGCCACCCTTCAACCGCCCGCAGGTCCGAACTCAACTCAGCTAGTGTCACCCCATGGCTCGGCATAGGAGTGAAAGTGAGTACGATTCTTTTTGGCTCTCGAGACTCTTGCACTGCGTGAGCACTAATCCCACGAAAGGCTGTGTGCATCATTTCTACCGTTGAAAAACCCTTTAGTTATTCCTCTTCCGCACCGATTCGCATCGAACCGGTCCAGGCTCGCAGTGCCGCGAGGGTTGGAGCTCTTCTCGATGCCGCATGCCAGGTGATGCACGAAGTTGGATTTGAGCCACTCACGACCGCTCTCGTTGCCGAGCGAGCGGGGGCGTCGATAGGAACCGTGTATCGCTACTTTCCTGATCGAGTAGCTGTTCTTCAGGCAGTAGCTGCCAGAAGCCTTGAGCGGGTCACGTCTGCTCTCCGAACCGATCTTGAGCGTGAGCAGCCGGGGGATGTCAGCGGTGCACTTGCCACCGCCCTGGAAACACTTCTTCGCTTCTTCCGCGAAGAGCCAGGATTCCGCTCACTTCGCGTGGGAGATGTGTTGGACATTCGCCCGTCCTCGGGGGGTCGCGCCGGGAATGCTGAGATTGCGGGGGTCATCAAGGACTACCTTCACGAGGTCCAGCGACTGCGCCTCGATTCATCCGAACGAGTATCCATAGAGACTGCAATTGATGTGATGGACGCTCTTCTCGGTCGAGCCTTCATGCACTCGGACCGAGGCGAGAGTGCGGTGATTGCTGAAGCGAAGCGAGTGTCCCTGTGCATTGTGAACGAAGCGACGGCATAGTCACCCTTGTAACCATCGGATGACGATTCCCTGAGCGTCCCGTCAGAGTTCCTGGATCACGGCTCGCGCTGTCCAAAAAGGGCTGGTTGACTGGAGTACTCGTTGGCCGACCACCTTGCGGAGATTTCGTCATGATTGAGTTCAGCTCGGTGCGCAAGGAATACCCTGGTGGGGCTGTCGCGGTCGACAATTTCAGTCTCACTGTTCCGACCGGCTCCGTCACCGTTCTTGTGGGATCGAGTGGATGTGGGAAAACGACTCTCTTGCGGATGGTTAACCGCATGGTCGATCCCACGGCGGGGGTGGTCTCGATCGATGGAATCAGCGTTGCGGAGCGTGACCCGGTAGAGCTCCGACGCTCCATTGGTTACGTCATGCAAAGCGGGGGATTGCTCCCCCATAAGACGGTGGCGGACAACATCCAGACCGTGGCCAAACTCCGCGGCGTGCCGCAAGCAGAGCGAGTCGCGCGAGTCGAAGAGCTGATGGCTGTTGTGGGGCTGGATTCCGATTTGGCCACGCGGTATCCAGCGCAGCTTTCTGGGGGGCAGCAGCAGCGAGTCGGGGTGGCCAGGGCGCTTGCTGTGGATCCCAACATCTTGCTGATGGACGAGCCCTTCGGGGCGGTGGACCCACTCGTGCGATCGGACCTCCAGCAGGAGTTGCTCGAACTGCAGTGGACACTGGCTAAAACGGTCTTGTTTGTCACCCACGATATTGATGAGGCATTCCTCCTCGGTGACTACGTCGCCATCTTGGAGACAGGCGCTTCCGTGGTCCAACACGGAACCCCAGAAGAGATTCTCGCCAAACCCGCCAACTCCTTCGTGGAGGCCTTCATCGGCGCGGATCGTGGCACCAGAGCCCTTCGCATTGTGGAGCAGGCGGGTCAGAAAATCGCTATCGATGGCTCAGGTCGGGTAGCCGGCCGCATCCGCGAGGGCTAGCTGATGGAGTGGTTTCTGGCGAACTGGGAGTTGGTAGCGCGATTGTCGCTCGACCACCTTCGAATTTCGGTGATTCCCATTGTCCTGGGCTTCCTGCTCGCACTTCCCCTGGGATGGCTCGCTCAGCGGTTTCCCGGAACGCGAGGTCTGGTCTTAGGGGGTGTAGGGGTCCTCTACACAATTCCCTCGCTGGCTCTATTTATGCTGCTGCCGCCTCTGCTCGGTATTTCGGTGCTGTCTGAAGCAAACGTCATCATTGCGCTGACCATTTATGCGGTCGCCATCATGGTCCGCACTGTCGCGGATGCCTTCGCGAGTATTGAGCCTCACACCCTGCGCTCGGCAACTGCGTTGGGTTATGCGGAATGGGGTCGCTTTTTCTCGGTAGAACTGCCCCTTGCGGGGCCGGTCTTGCTCGCGGGGCTTCGGGTAGTCGCCGTGAGCACGGTGAGCCTTGTCACGGTCGGAGTCTTGGTGGGAATTCAGTCGCTTGGGTATCTCTTTACGGACGGGTTTCAGCGCAAAATAGTTCCCGAAGTATTCACCGGCGTGGTGATGACCTTTCTCATTGCACTCCTCGTCGATGCTCTCTTGGTCCTCATCGGACGACTCGTCCTCCCCTGGTCACACCTCGCGAAAAAGCCCGTGGAAGCGGGTGCCTAATGGATCTTCTGTGGGAAGCGTTGGCCTGGTTGTTCTCGCCCGAGCAGTACCAAGGTGAGGGGTCGATTCCTCAGCGGGTAGCCGAACACCTCGTGTACACGGCTGGAGCCACGGCTGTTGCTGCCGTGATAGCTGTCCCGATTGGGTATTTCATTGGTCACACCGGTCGAGGGGGGACCTGGGTGGTCGGAATTACCGGCGCAGCCAGAGCTCTGCCCTCTTTCGGCGTGATTCTGTTGCTCGTGCTGGTCTTGGGTGTCTCCGAGCGGGTCACAGCGTCACTGGTGGCGCTGGTTCTCCTCGGTATCCCTCCACTCATGGCGGGCGCTTATTCAGGGATGCAACAAATACCTCGGGGGACTATTGATGCCGCACGAGCGCAGGGGATGACCGAGTGGCAGATTATTCGGACTGTCGAGATACCCCTTTCGCTACCGCTCCTCCTCGGCGGACTCCGCGGAGCAGTGTTACAAATTGTGGCCACGGCAACACTCGTTGCCTACGTCGGTTTGGGAGGCTTGGGGTATGACATCATCCAAGGGATACCCCTCCGACGATTTGATCAAACGGTGGGAACAGCGCTCGTCATCGTTGTCGTGGCGCTGGCTCTCGATGGCCTCCTGTCTGCCCTCACCACGTGGGTAACCCCCAGGGGAGTGCAACAGGGTCGACTTAACGATGTCCGTGCGAGAGACTCAGTCTCCCGCACGGCCCCAGTGGCCACCGCGGCCGCTAGCCCAGAGAAAAAGGAAACATAGCAAAGGAAAGCGACACTATGACGAAGAGAAAACTGACTGGACTGGCGGGACTTACGCTCACTGCCGGTCTGGTGCTGAGCGGGTGCGCCGGGGTTGGAGCCAGCGATGAGCCCATCGTGGTCGGGTCCCAGGCGTACTACTCGAACGAAATCATCGCCGAAATCTATGCCCAGGCCCTCGAGGGAGCCGGTTTTGAGGTCGAGCGACAGTTCCAAATCGGTCAGCGCGATGCGTACCTCCCGGAGCTTGAATCAGGAGCAGTTGATCTGTTCCCCGAGTACACCGGAAACCTGTTGCAGTATTACTCTCCAGAGACCACGGCAACCCAAGCCGATGAGGTCTATGGCGAGCTGGCGACAGCATTACCCGAGGGTTTGACAGCGCTTGCCATGTCGCCCGCGACAGACCAGGACTCCTACAACGTCACGGCAGAGTTTGCTGAGGCTAACGGCCTCACGAGCATCGCTGACCTGGCGAATGTCGATGGCCTGATTTTGGGGGGAAACCCTGAACTGGAGGAGCGCCCCTACGGACCGACCGGTCTCTTGGAGACCTATGGCGTCACCGTGGCGTTTGATGCCACAGGAGATATCACGGTGGATGCGCTGCTCGAGGGTGTCATTAATGTCGCCAACGTCTACAGCGGTGACCCACGGATCGCCGACTTCGGTTTGGTAACCCTGGCCGATCCCGAGGGCCTGTTCCTCGCATCCAATGTTGTTCCGATTGCTTCGAGTGAGATCGCGAGCGACCTCGCAGAGGTGATTGACCCGATCAGTGAGGCACTCACCCCTGAAGGTCTCGTTGCTTTGAACCTCAAGAGCACGAAGGACCAAATGTCCGCATCGGACATTGCGGCGCAATGGCTCGCGGATAACGGGTTCTAGGACAGCGCGAAGGGCGTGTGGGGTGGCCTCTGGCCACCCCACACTGCGTTAAGCCTCAGAGCCCTCGTCCTCTTCGTCGGAGTGGGCAAAACGATGCAGAATCTGCTTGATGACAAAGAGCAGCACCAGTGACACGGCGACGATTCCGATGAATATCCATCCCGCCTGATCAAGCGAATCCTTCAGCCCCCGGTATGTTTCGGCCGCTCCCGAGCCAATGGAGACATAGAGAAACGACCAGATAATCGACGCCGGGGCTAGCCAGCTCATGAATGTTCGGTAACGCATAATCGACATTCCCGCGGTGAGCGGAACAACGGAGTGAAAAACGGGCAAGAACCGGGAAATGAAAACGGCAATACCACCGCGTTTTTTCACAAAACGGTCTGCTTTGCGCCAGCGGTCCTCGCCAATGCGAATCCCCAGCCAACTTCCCCGAAGCTTCGGGCCAAAGATTCTCCCGATCCAAAAACCAAAGGAGCTACCGAGCAGAGCCCCAGCCACCACGGCGAACACGGTGAAAATGAATTCCACAATGGTCGTCACTCCGGTACTGGAGAACAACACCACCGTGTCTCCCGGGACGATAAGCCCAATCAGAACACTCGTCTCGAGCATGATCGCAATACCGGTGAGCAGGATACGCAGCACTGGCGGAACGTCCTCGATAAACCCGAGGATGGCATCGAGGATTTCGTTCATTATCCGGGGAGTCTATTGCCCCGCTCTTGTGTAATGCCCGGGGAATCGGGAGACACCACCGGAGTTGCTCGTGCCCGCCACAAACCTTGCCAGAGCGCGCGACGCCCCTCCTCCTGTGCAAGCTCTGGCCCCGCCACGAAGCGGGTTGCCACTCGGATTCCATGGAGTGCGCTGAGAATCCACACCTCGGCTCCATCCAGATCGGACAGCAGTACGTCCTTCTCGAAGACTTCCACGCTCTCTGCCGGGGCGACCTCACGCAGCACGGTCTCGGTCACACCGGGTAAATGCGGGGTTGAGGGGGGAATGACGGTGGGACCTGGTTCACCAGGAAGCCACACCATCAGAGAGCTATACGCTCCCTCCACCAGGTGTCCGTCAGCGCTGGTGATGATGGCCTCTTGGGCACCTTGCTGGGACACCTCCGAGCGGAGCGCCATCAAGGCCTCGAGGTCGGGTCCTTTGATGTGGGGAAATCGTCGCGGATCAGACGATGCCCTGGCAATCACAGCCTCGCATTCCCATGATGGGGCAGGTCTTTCCCGATAGCGCAGACTGGCTCCACCGGGAGTGTCCACTGCTTCAATGCGAGGAAACCACGATCCATGTGAGGGGAGGACACCTCGCACGGACGCAAGGAAGTCATCCAGTCGTGGGGGAGTGACGTCGGTGTGCGCAGCGACTGAGTGCGCAAAACGCTCGAGGTGTTTCTCGAGTGCTACCACCTGGCCATCTTCGAGCCGAAACGAATCCGCCACGAGCGTCGTCTGTCTCGAAGGATCGCACCAGTCGATGGGCTGGAAGGTGCCCTCCGAGAACTGGTACAGAATCTGGCTCATAGGCTAAAGGCTATGACGCTCGGCCCCTCACGGCATCCTCTTCGTGTGCCTGGCTCACCTCACGACGTCTTTCGAGCCGTGTGTGGAGACAACCCCTCTGCGGTGTGGTGGGACAATCACGGTGAACGCGGTAGCGGAGTCTCTTATATCGCCCTCGGTGAGCCTCTCGAGCTGACGTCGAACTGGCGTGACGAGGTTCGAGCCACCTGGGAGTCACTCTCGCTTCCCCCAGGAGAGACCTGTTTCGCTCCGCTGGGGATTCATCTGATGCTCCCCTATGAGCTGGGTTCCGAGAACTTAGGGCTCTCGACTCCTGGCGAGGTCATTCCGCGGGCGCTGGTCGTGACACGGCTGCTCGAGGTGGCTCATGACTCGGCATCGATTACTGCACACTGGCTGCCGATAGCTGAGGATTCGGCGGAGTGGGTAACCCGAGTGGAGCGTGAGCTTGAATCGCTCACCCCCGCCCCTCATCCCGCACTCCCAGTGCTCCACGAAGCCCATTGGCGTGATTCGGAGGGGCGATATCTCGAGATGATCTCTCACGCCCAGAAAGCCATTGCTGACGGTGAGGTGTATCAACTGTGTCTCACGACACAACTGACTATGTCAGGCGGCGTGGATCCCGTCGCCTTGCACAGAGTCATGCGCGAGTCCAACCCGACCCATCACCAGGCGTTGGTCCGTTTTCCTGACGTTTCAGTAGTGTCAGCGTCTCCGGAAACCTTCCTTTCAGTCGACTCGACTCGAACCGTGACGACGCGACCGATCAA
Organism: Pontimonas sp.; assembly: GCA_023263045.1. Lineage (GTDB taxonomy): Bacteria > Actinomycetota > Actinomycetes > Actinomycetales > Microbacteriaceae > Pontimonas. Next base: position 843 of record JALQXU010000002.1, on the reverse strand, counting down.
AGGCACCAGACCGAGAGGTTCCACTCCCGAGAATGATGCCGCCCTTCGTGACGAGCTCGTCGCCAGCGATAAGGAGCGCGCCGAGAACCTCATGATTGTGGATTTGATGCGCAATGATCTCTCCCGCGTCTGCGAGGTGGGAAGCGTTGAGGTTCCTGAGCTCTTGGTGGTTGAAGAGTATGCGACGGTTCATCAACTGGTGAGTACGGTCACGGGTCGCCTTCGAGAACAATTCGATGTGATGGAGGTCCTCGATGCGACATTTCCCGCCGGCTCGATGACAGGTGCTCCCAAGAGACGGGCTGTGGAGATTTTGAATGATGTCGAGAGTGGGCCCAGAGGTCTGTACTCGGGAACCTTTGGAGTCTGGCGTGCTGACGGTAGTGCAGAGTTCGCGATGACGATCCGCACCGCTGTTGTTGACGAGGATGCTGTGACGCTCGGAGTGGGGGGCGGAATTACCGCCTTGAGTGAGTCTCAGGAGGAGGTTCGGGAAGTGGGAATTAAGGCATCTGCCTTCCTGAGCGCGCTCGGCGTGAGCCAAGTTGGCTATTCTTGACCGGTGATGACTCGTGTTGGCGCGCCCGAATCTGAGGGCGAAGGGGGTTATGACCCGCACGCGCTAGAGGCGAAATGGTCTGCGTTCTGGGAGGAAACAGAGCCCTTTACCGTGCCCGATGAGGGTGATGACCGCCCGCGTAAATACGTGCTCGATATGTTCCCCTACCCATCGGGGGACCTCCACATGGGTCACGCCGAGGTGTATGCGCTGGGAGATGTGGTTGCCCGGTACTGGAGGCTTCAAGGCTTCCAGGTCCTCCACCCGATTGGCTGGGACTCGTT